>NZ_APCQ01000485.1:0-35950 GCF_000410615.1 Novosphingobium sp. B-7
GCGGTATCGCTATTAACATAATGTAAATTATCAAATCGAAGTCTCTATTTTTGGAATTACGGCCCTTTTCATTTTAAGCCAAACTTGGCCTTAGGCATAACGTTCAAGGGCGTCTCATCATGCTCTTCGACTTCTATGTGTAGTGCTGAGCTGCACCGAGACCTCACGAGCACACTTAAATCGCACGTGTCGGTCATTTCAAAGGAATCAATGCCGCCAGGCCACTGTGATCATCGAATTGTCCCCTGCCACGACGAGGTAGACGCTCCGGTAGCGCTCAAGGCCTGCGATTGCTGGTCCCATATAGCAGGCGTATTTTTTCCAGGTTGCTTTGGTGAAGCTGTATGATCTGCATTCGCCTCCGAGAAACCGCTCCTCGCCAAAGTCGATCAGCGCATCGATGATGAACTGCGGGACACAGCGCTCAGTCTGTCGTAGCTGGCCGTGCCGGGTCGACTGAGCCGCGCCGCGACCGGTGAGAGAGCCCGCGCCAAATGGATTCCTGTTCATGGCGCCCCTCCTTATTCGGTTGCATCGATAAGGAGATCACCGAGGAGCTCTGCAATCTTCTCATCGTGCAGAGCTTTTTGCTCACGCATCCAGCCCAATCTTGCCTCCGCGGCATCTGCACCGCGCAGGTTTTTCGGTAGCCGAGCTAGTTGGACAGCACCTGTCAAGATCGACCTCGCCAGTTCTATATCGCCCTGCGCGAGGACCAATGCCTCCCCATTTCCAACGTCGTAACTCGGGCTGCGCCATACTGGCCACACGTCGAGCGAAGGTGCGTCGTCGCCATCCTGCCGCACCTTCTCCATGCGCCGCTTCAGATGGTCCACGAAGGGGTTGTCGCATTCCTCGTCAAAATCCTGCGGCACGAAGGCATCCTCGATCATGGTACTCTCGAGGACATAGGAGGCGCGAAGATCCCGCTTGCGGATCGAGATCTCCTCCTGGGTCTCTACTTCTTCCGCCTCGCAGTCGTGCAAAAACCTGCCGCCCAAGTGCGAGAAATGGTGGCTCATTTCACCAACGGCGTCACGCCGGGCGCTGAGTTCCGCGAGCCGATTGCTGCGTTCGAGGAGGCTCTCGCGCGCGACAAGGTCGAACAGCAGCGGCGCCAGTTCGAGGATCGTTTCGCGGGTCTCATTGTAGCGCATGGCGACAAGCTCCAGGGCATTCTGCGCTGCGCTCGAGATGCTGAGGTCGAGGGGCGCACGATCATTGAGCAGGCTGCGCGCCTGATCACGCTCGGGAGGTGTGAAAAGGTCTACAGGCTGGCACTTCAGAGTGCTTGCCAGTCTTTTGGCCGTCTCGGTTCGGGTGGCGCCTGCTTTCCCGTTTTCAATTCGGGTGATGGTAGCGCGGCCGACGTGGGCCGCATCGGCCAATGCTTCGGCGGTCAGTCCAGCTTCCTTACGCAGGAAGATCAATTTATCCGGGTTGATGGTGCTCATAACGTCCTCCTGCCTCAATAATGAGCCATTCCGACGCCATAACAACAATCATCTATGCCTCATTTTTGCGGAAAGCAGGGTTACCGCCCCCGAGTCAGCCTGCAGATGGATCACGCAATGAGCCAAAAGATTGGCTTCTTGATCTATTGGGTGATCATATCTCTTCCGCGATTGATCCAATGGCTCATCAGGCGTCAGTCGGTCACATCACGCCAAACTTTCACCGCCAGAAGCCGTCCCGCCTCTGCCCGTACCGGTTGTCATAGTCTTCGCGCTGGTCGTAGGCGCTCTTGCGAATACCCACCTCGACCCGCTGACCGCCGGCATTGCGGATGTGGAGATCGCGCAGATCAATCTTGTTGCGCAGCGCCCAGTCTTTCGCCTCGCGCTCGCTGCCGAAGGTTCCGGCATCTTCGTAATCGAATGCCATTTCATGCTCTCCTTGATGTGGTGATTGACAGTCTGGAAGATTGGATGCGCAGGATCATGCCGATTGCCTCTGGGGCTTGGTCGATCGGGTAGTGGCTGATTGGCGAGCACTGACCCGTGAAGGGTGCAGCTGCGCTGTTTTCCGGAAGACTGTTGCGCACGCAGCCGAAAGCGATCCGGCAACCACTGAGGCCAGGATGGCCAAACCGAGCGCAACCCATTCCGGTCCGGGGAAAGGGCCAGGCTGGACCCCAACCGGCTCAGCGACGCCGGGAGCACCAACCCCTGTTGCCTTGGTGAACCCTTCCGTTACCGGATGCGAAACGAGAGAAATTGGCTCACTTGCAGAACCTGATTCCGCACCGGACATCGCTGGATCTCGTCGTAGCATGACTCTTCTCCTATCGGCTGCGTTCGATGCTGCGTTCGGGCAGGTCGATCTGAGGTACTGACCGCAGGCTGTCCCTTGCCACATTGGGAAGCGGCGCGAGGCTGTCGCCACCGGCGCGCAGGTGTTCGGGGATCTTCGGGCTGAATTCAGCGGACGTGCGCTTCCCCTTGCCCTCATCGACCTGCTTCTCGCCAAGGGTCTCAAGCGCGCTGGTCTTGTCGCCGGGGTTGCGCTCGATCTGACTGAGCAGACGGTCCTTGTCGTTGGTGACGATCGTGATGTCGTCACGCACGCGGGTCATCATCACAAGTGCAAGGCGCTGGTTGGAAAGGTTGCGAGCGGCCGAGTGCATCTCGCCGATCGCCATGTCGCGGGTATCGCCCTGCGCCTGATGCATGTTCAGCGCATAGGCGAGACCCATGCGCTCGAGCATCCGGTCGTTCTGCTTGAGCTCGATGGTGTCGCCTTGGCGGTTCTCGACCATCACGACCCCGTCCTTGATCATCAGAATCCGGGCCTCTTCGGACTTCATCAGGCCGCGAGCGGTGTCCTTTTCGTTCCAGCGGACCTTGTCACCTTCGTAGATCGTCTCCCGGTGCTTCTCTGAAAGTCGCAGGGCATCGCGCTTGTCAGCCGGGTCGATGCTGGAAGGGTCGAAGCGCTTCAGCTTGCCCTGTGCATCGCGTAGCACCACCCTCCCCCGACCATCGGTGCCTTCAACGTCATAGCGCCCGCACGCCAGCCCCCCCGGAGCGTTGGCACGCATGACCTCGAGAACCTGGCCCTTGTCGTAGGTGCTCGCATAGCGCAGCTCTTCGCGTGTCGCGTGGGCCGGTAGCAGTGTCGTCAGCTGCATGCCCTCGCCCTTCAGCGCGCCTTCGGCTTTCAGCCCCTCCTGCACCATCCGGTTGAGCGCGCCGCGTGCATCGCGCCCTGCAGAGTATATCGCGGTGCGCGCCCGATCTTCCGGCGACAGCGCCAGCCAGGTTTGCGCCGTGACCCGAAGATGATCATGCCCCGCCTCGATCACGCGCTCGCCAAGCGAGGCAAAGCTCTCCCTGAACTGGCCAGCCCTCGCAAGGCCAGCGGCTTCCTGCATGTGGGGGGTCCGCTGGCGCAGGCTGGTATCGAGCCGGGCCATGGCCGGATTGTTGGCCTGGATGAGCGCAAACGCTTTGCCCGCCTCGATCGAGAGCAGCTGCGCCTTGTCGCCCACCATGATGACTTTCTCGGCGCCAAGCCGGTTGGCGATGGTGAGAAGGTCATTCATCGGCTTGTTGGCAACGAGCGAGGCTTCATCAAGGATGAGAACCTTGCCTGCGACCGCGTTGCGCGATGCCTCGAACTGCGGCCCTGACCCATGGAGTGCGCCGCGCAAGTGCTGATTGATGAAGGATGAGACCGTCTGCGCTGCGATCCCCGCTTGCAGCACTTCGCCGCCGCGGCCGCGAAGCTGGGTATCGTTCCGGAGGTCGCTTACCATCTTGTTGGCAAAGGCAAGGCCGATCACCTCCCTGCCCTCCTGATGGGAGACGCTGGCGATGGCGGAAATGAGAGTCGTCTTGCCGGCGCCCGCGACCCCCTGGATCACCACCGTGCGGTCGTCACTCCCGAGCGCCAAGGTGCCCGCGGCGATCTGCTCGGCTTTGAGTGGCTTGTCGCCGGCAGCCTCTCGCAGGCGTGCCGGGGCCTCGCCCATCGCAATCATGCCTAGACTGGCCCCCTTCCCTCGCGCCACGTTGTCGAGTGTCGAGCGCTCGATCATCCGGTGTTCGGGCGTGGTATACCGATCAGGTACGCCATCGATCCGGGTGCTTTTGCCTGCGAGCACCTGGCCACTCTCAACGAGCTGCTGCATTCGGGCTTCGACACCTTCGGCGGTCACGCCCTTGAGACCAAGGTCGAGCGCGCTTTTCACGAGCTCGGCTCGCGTCCACGAGGTTTCCCGCTCGCCAATCATGCGGATGGCCGAAGCGGTTGCCATCTCAGTGCGCAGCTGTGTTGGGGTCAGCAGGGTCCGCGCCAGGCCATTAGTCGTGAGTTCGTCAGCCGGACGCGTATAGATTCGGGCATTCGCGCGAATGTCGTTGATCGCCTCGCGCACGCGCTCGGCGGTGCCAAGCTTGGCTTCGGCCGACAGCTGCGAGCGCGACATAGCCTGTTCGGCAAGGGCCTTGGCGTCGAAACCAAGACCTTCCGCGCGCCGCGCCCATTCTGCCTTGAGCGCCTGCTTGTCGTCGGGATTGAGCTTGGGATCGCGGGTCCGCTTGGTGATCTCGCGCATCGCTTCGGTTTCGGTCGGACTGCGACCCAACCTCTCCGCAGTTGCCAGAATGTCCTGACGCCTCTGGCTGAAGGCATCGATGACATCGCGCGGCACACCCTTGATCTCGAACTGGCCGTGCTTGCCGGTAATCTCTGTCTGGTATCCCAGCTTCTCGAGGTTGCTGCGCAGGGCCGCGTTATAGATTGAGCCTAGGACCGAATTGTTCTTCCAGATTTCGCCGTTCCAGAGCGCCTTCCACTTGCCCGCCTTGTCCTGCGTCATCGCGGCTATCACGGCATGGGTGTGGTTCTGCGGGTCGAGTTTGCGGCTCGTATCGTGCTGGAAGAGCGCGTAGACGAGGTTGCCGGTCCTGACCGGTTCGCCATTGCCATTCCGGGAATAGTCCCGCGCTTCTGCGAAGTGCTTTTCCAGATAGGCCATGACAGATTTGACCGCACTGGCTTGCGCCTCCAGAACGCGCTTGTCGCCCCCCAACTGGATCATCAGACTAGCCGACTTCGGCATCGAGAAAGTCAGGTCGATCCCGGCGCGGCGGTTGGCATTGGTATTGACGATGCTCCCGTCGGGAAGCTTGCCGTCGAGCAGCTTCTCGAAGTCGTCCTTCGAGACCTGCCCCTTGAGCCCGAGAGCCTCGGCACCCTTCCCGCCCCACTCGCTGAGCTCAGCCGGGCCATCGCCAACATAGTAGTCATCCTTGGCGAAATAGTTGGCTGCGCCTCCTGCCGATCCCACTGATGCGACCGAGAGCATGTCAGGCCCCTTCCCGAGGCGTTGACTGGAACATCGGACGAGCGGCATCGCCCAGCAGAAGCCAGGCTGGATCGACAGTGAATTTGATGCAGACAAGCGCGACGAGAGTGGCTGGCGGATCCCTGTGACCGCCTTCATAATTCTTGACCGTCTTCACCGCGATTCCAAGGTCCGAGGCGAACTCGCCCTGCGTCTTGGAAAGCGCCGTTCGCAGCGTGCGAAGTCGCAGGCCGAAGGCAACGCAGAATGCCGGTGCCGGCTTCCGGAAAGTGGCGTGAACCGTCATCGTTCCGGCTCCTGATCGTCATCAATCGAAGGCTCTGCGCGGCGCTTGTCCTCGGCGCCGAAGCCATGAATGTTTTCACGCTGGACCTCGCTCTCCTGGCCCGCGTCCCGCGCATCCTTGTCGCGCTGCTGATCGGTGCGATTCTGCGCCCGAGCGGAACGCTCCTCGACATCCTTCAAAGCGAATTGCTGCTTCTCGCGTCTGTCCTTCTCGCCAGACTTGCTGAACTTGAAGGCGCTGTGGGGGTCGTGATCGCGCGTCGGTGGCCCAGCGCTCTCTTCCTCCTTGCGCTGTTCGCGCAAAACTCGTTCAGCCTCTTCGACGGTTCGTTCGACCGATCGCTCGATCTCCTCGCGCAGCCTTTCCGCTTCCTGCTCGGCATCGGTGCGCTCCGCATCGACGGGCTTTTCAGACCGCTGCGGCTGCCTGTCCGGACCGCTCTCCTCACCTGCCCTCATCAGCATCTCTGCGGCTTCCTCGGGCGTTGGAACATAGTCTGCCGCGCGCATATCCGTGACACGCACGAAGCCGGGCGCGCGCGCCTTGTAGTCTTTCCAACTGAGCTCGATCCGGGCTGCCGGAAATCCGTCCGGGAACTTCACAAAGCCGTGCATCGACGGAAGGTTGGAAATGTCGTCCGGGAAGACGAGTTCGGCCACCTGGGTGCGCGGGGTGATCGTCGAAGCGTCCCGGTTGCTGTTGTACCCGTAGGAATAGGCCTCATCCATCTGCCTGACCTCGCGCCGGCCAATAAATTCCGAGCAGCGCTGGGCAGTGGCCGGATCGGCCAGTTTAAGGATCAGCTTGGTGCCAGCGAGAGACGTGAGATGCGTCGCGCCATTCTCCCCGTAAGTGTCCTGCAAGGCACCGAAGGAATGCATTCCCAGAATAAAGGCGCCGCCGACCCCTCTGGCGGTCTGAAGGCCATTCTCGATGGCGGGCAGACGATGGAGCGCATGGACTTCGTCAATGAGAAACCACGTGCGCAGATTGCGGGTCCGACCCATACGAAACAGGGCGTTGACGGCAATGTCCATCCACAAGGTCAGCAGCGGCCGATTGAGCACAAGGTCTGGGTGGGTCGAGGTGATGAAAAGGATCGATCCTTCCTTCACATCCTCGGTCATCCACTTGTTGATGGAGAAGCCGGGTCTGCCCTTCGGTGGCTCGGGCAGGAAGCGGAACACGTTGGCGTTCGCATTGAAGGTTGCCCGGATGGCTTCAGCCATCTTTGCGGCTGATGGCGACATCAACGGCGCCGCGATCGTTCCTTCGAGATAGCGGCTGATTGTCTTGAGGTCGGCGTGCATCAGGAAGTAGGCAAGCCCGCCGTTCGAGCGGATGCCGAGCTTGATCATCTTCATGCACATCTCGACAAAGATTGTGCGAGCCGATTTCTGCCAGAAATCATCGTCCGCATTGCGTCCGCTTGGCACCAGCGCGCTGGCCGCACTCATGAACTCGGCATAGTTTTCGCAATCGTTGAAGATCGACCATGGCTGGCAACGCTGATCCATCGGATTGAGAATGAAGTCTGTGGTCTCGTCGTAGAAGCTCTCGACGAAGGTCCCGGTGAGGTCGAAGATGACACAGCGGTGGCCCCGCGCCCGCGCCTGTGTGACGATTTTCTTGAGCTCGGTTGTCTTGCCTGCGCCAGTGGTGCCGATGAACATCGCGTGGCTCTGCTCGAGGCGCCAAGGGAACGGGACACCAGCCAGCCTGTAGGGTTGGTGAAGTCCGCGGCGAGTGCGGCTCTTGAGGCTCTCCTTAAGAACTGCATCGGGATCCTCTGCCGGAACCCGGGCAAGGCATTCCTTCTGGTGCTCGTTCCAGTTGTACTGCTTGATCGCCGCAATGAGCACATCACGCTCGACCTTGACCGCACCGCGCTCATGGCGCTCGGTGAGAATCTCTGACCCGCGGCGTCGCGAGTAGTCAAAGAACCAGATCGTCAGCGGCACGCAAATGAAGACCGATCCCAGCATGGCTGAGACGGTCACCTGAATGGCCTTTCCCCATGCCGCCATCACGGCGGGATGAAAGGGCACCATATGCATCCGGCCCTGCACCATATCGCCCGACGGGAGGGTCAGGTTGACGGACTTCATGGGGTTCAGTCCGACCCAGTTCCAGAACTCCGCAAGGACCCGCATCAGAACAAGGTTCACCTCATGGTCCTTGAAGGTGATCGCAACGAGCAGGGACAGCAGACAGAGCGTTGTCCCGGCCCATGTGTAAAGAGGGATACGCACCCCTGCCCAGGTCATCAGAATCTGATGGTGAAACAGCTGCGAACCGCGAGTGAAATTGCCGGCATTTCGCTTCACTTTTCCGCGCGCGGAGTCGTGAGTTAGCGTGACGGCTTTCTTGCTGAAACGGATGTCCTCACGCATGGTATTCACGCACGTTGCGCAGAGCCATATCGATGAGCTCGTTGACGTCCTCGGGGTATTGCCGTTCAACCAGAAGCGACAGCGCGAGCTGAGTATGCTCGAGGATCGTCAGAGCGCGTTCGGCATTGAGCGCGATGCCAAGGTTGAGGAGGGGGAGGCCAACGGCAATCGAAGCCCGGATCGCTTCAGCCCGCGAAACACCCTTGCTGGTGGCAAATGCATCCAGCTCACGCAGCACCTCCTCGGACAGACCGATGCCGATGCCTTTGAAGACTTTACCCATGCAAACCTCACAAGGTTATGCATGGCTTGGATACCGCAGCAGTTCTTATACCGTAGCCGAAACGCCATGAAAAGCGCTTTGCGATCCGAAACATATTGCGGCGCTATATGTCTGATTTCACGACCTTTAGACTTTGCCCGTCGGTGCCCGAAACATGTTTCACCGCTCCCCAGGGTTGCTAATTTCCGCCTAAACTCCTGCAATTACACGAGAGTCGTTCCGAAACGCCTTACGGTCAAACCGTGTTCGGTGTGCTTTCTGAGGGACTTGGCGGCTATGTGCTGAGATCAAAGGTTTGGGGGGAGTCGCATGTCGGAGGTGGCATTCCGGAAGGAAGCCAGGCCAAAGGCCAGCGTCACCCGATAGCGGAGACTGCACTGCATCGACGACGATCGGCAGTGCCCGTCTCGAAGCCTCAGTTGCGGGGTGTCATCACGATTGTCCACGAGGGCGCAGAAGCATCAGACAAAAAAACGTCTCGATTTGACCCCACAGATGACTATCATCTGCCAGTCAAACGAGACGCGAGGAATAGGCCTTATGGTGTCAAAGGTTGAACGCGAGCGCGCTGCTTTGGAAGCCGCTGAAAAGGAGCTGGCAGAGCGGAAGAAGAAGCTCGCGGAACTCGAACAGGAAGAGGCGGAAAAGCAGCTGGCCAGGCTGGTGCGAAAGGTGGGGCAGGATCGTGCAATCCAGCTCCTCGAGCTCGCCGTGAAAGTGAAGCCCAAAGCAGCGGTTGATGCTCTGGCAAAGCTGGCGTGAGACGGGCGTAAGAACAGGGGCGTTTGGGTGCGGATTGCCGCACCCGTGAGGCTCAGTATTCGTCGTCCATCTTCCCGGCTGCGGTGTAGACGATGTCGTCGATCAGATGCAGCGGAAGCTCACCATAGTCCCCTTCCTCGATCAGCAGATATGAGCCGTCTCCGACCCGGACCACGTGCACATCGAAGAAGGTGTGATAGGAGCGCCGTTCTGCCTGCATGATCTTCTCATCGAGTGCGATGATGTCGGTATCGATCTGACGGATCGTGGCGGTGTCAGCTTCATAGGCTTCTGCGGTGTAGCACATCGTTGCCTCCTGTCATTGGCGGCTCGTCCGCCATGCCATGAAGCAGCGCTCCGGATGTGCTCGGGTCACCGGAGCGAAGCGGAGGCTTGACCGCAAACTGGTCGAGTGGTGCGGAAGTCCGCTTGCGGACATCCCGGTCGGCCTGTTTGTGGTTGACCCGGGCATGTCCGGAGTGCTCATGGCGATGGTGGTGGACGGGCCATTGGCATGAGGCTGAAGTCGGATTTACACCGCGCCTTGGGAGCGTTGCCACCCTCGCGCAGAGCGCTAGTCCCATGGCATGAGAAAAGGGCACCACGGCTTGAGGCCGGGCACCCTTTCCCCTTGCCGAACGAACGGGAGGCTGTTCGTCGATCGACCTGAAACTGGTTAGCGCTGTGTATTCAGAGACGGGAGCAAGATTGCCATTCAGCGGATGAGCAGTGCTTCACCTGAGAACGCGCTCAGGACGCCCATTCCATTGTTGGAAACTGTTCGCCGCAATCGGTGTATGCAAGGACCGACAGGCTTTCGAAGACGGTCTCGATCTGGGCAATTCGAAAGGCCTCAGCGGTATGCTGATCGCTAAGCAGGGCACGTAGCGCATCCAGCGGGATTTCCCCCTCTGAACCATCGCCCTGCCCCAGTGCCCGCACGACCTTGGCGGCAAGTTCTGATGGCAGCAGGATGTCGCGCGCAAGGGCGATATACTCGGAGACCATGATGGTGATCGGGGAGGGTCCGCCGGGGCAGTGGACACGCAGCGTTCGCCCAAGAAACTGCGCCTCCTCGACAATCGCAATTACCTCGGCTCGCCAGTCAAAGCAGGCGGCAAAGCTTGCGAGGGAAAGAGAGTTCGCGTTGACTTCGAAGTTGAGCGGTGCAGCCGAGAATTCGTGGCTCTCGGTTTCGATGTCGGCATGGCCCGCGTGCAGCCGCCGCATCAAACTTGCGAGCTCGAGCGCGGAGATTTCCGCAGGTTCAGAATGGAGCCGAGTTGTCTTGTCCTTGACCCTGAAAGTGACGAGCATCTTTGCCTCCTGCTGCTGCTCGCCATCTTGCTTTCCCCCTCCTCTTTAGGGGTGAGGACCGGATACTGAGCGGGGCCATTCCCACCGATCTCGGGCCGCCCCTTTGCATGTTCCAATCAGCGCTTAGCATCAGGCACCAGCGGGCTTCCTCCATGACGGGCAAGGGGGGTTCGATGCCCCCTGAGCCCGTGCTCGCACGAAAGAAGAATGGAAGGCCCCGGTCAGAGCCGGAGCCTTCCATAAAGCGCTCATGCGAGGCTGCGTGAGCCTGGCTTGCGCTGATCACTGATGCGCCGGATGTGAAGCGGCACTCCCGCCTGGCGGAGGCGCTGTGCCAAGTTGGACTGGATGCCGGAACCTTCACCGATAATCGCCTCGACCGGCCCCAGCTTCACGATGTCCTCATTGCGCAAGAACGGGGCACGGTTGCCGTGGCGACGATCGGGCATGAAGAGGATGGTTTGCACTCCGTTCCGCTGTGCCCAGGCATTTGCCATGGCATCGACACCCTTGCGCATTCCGGTCGTCCCCAGAACCATCGTTGGGATGCGGGCCTTGATGTCATCGAGGATCTCCCAGATCATCTCGAAGTCATGCCAGTCCTGCTGGCCGCCAGAGACGATCACTAGCGGACCATCGGGCTGGAACTGTGCCCGCCGATCTCTCGCCCGAGCGGCAAGGTAATCCTGTGCCTGGACCTGCGAGGCGGTCACACCATTCTTGCTGACCTGCGACCCGCGCGTGGCTGTGAATACCCGGCCTGTTTCGACCCGGTAGACGTCGGCAGCATGGTCCCGCATTGCCTCGAGGGCTTCTCGGCATCCTTGCAGGGTCTGGCAGAGCGCTTGTGTCTCCTCGAGTTCCACGGCGTAGATCTCCGAAGGATCAAAGTGACGAGCGAGCTCACCCAGCTTCTTGGCGGCATCATCTTCGCGCCCCTCGGCCAGACGGGCGGTCATGTGAAACGAGTTGACCATCCCCCAGGCAAGTTGCTGCGCGAACTCCTCCATGCGCGTGTCTTTGAGGACATCGAAGATCGTTCCGATAGCCATCTCCACGGCGCGGCGCGCCATGTCGGGATCGGGCATTTCAGCTGCGATCGGTTCATCGATGATGCTCAGCTTGGCAAGATCGCTGTGCTCGACAAAGGCACCGTCGTAGGATTCGACGATACCGTCACGGCTGTCGGCGAGTTCGATGCGCGCATTGGCGAGATCAGCGAAGCTGTTGAATTTCTGCATGGGTAGCCTCCGATTGTTGAAATCGTCCCCACATCGGGAACGGCCGACAACCCATCGGTTCGGAGGCGTGCAGTCAGGGACGGCGAGCCATGCTCGCCGCCGCCATGGCGGGCGTGGGGGTGCCGATTTTCTGCGCACTTGCCGCAAGCGCAGCGCAGCAGGCACGTGTGTGGAAAATTGGGGGAACCGCGATCCTTGACGAGCGCCGGAGACCGATATGTTTCGGCAGGTGTTCCCGTGTGTGGAAGAGACGTTCCCGCCCCCGAGCAAGAGACGAAGGCAGGACCGGTCAGGCGCCTCGGCGCCACGCCGGGCCGCCCCTTCGGCCCTGCGCAGGGGTTACAGCGGGAACACCGCCATTCCATTGTGCGCGGATGCAGTGGCAAAGCCGATCGGCCTGAGCAGCCAGCGCTGCTTGATTGCGCTAACCGGCTGCGCGCTTCGTATGAGATGATCCCGAGAGGGATGCAGTTTCGCCGGACTTTTCAACTTGAAGTCGGCCCAGCGACTGTTGTCACGATTCGCCTGTTCGTCTAAAAGATAGCGCGCTCCCGGCAGGAGCATGACGCCCGTCTCCAAGCCAAGCTGTTGATCAGCACTGCCGCGATATCTCACGATCCCTTGCAACATGTTGTTCGGGCTTGAGTGCTGGTGGTTGACGGGCGACGCTACATTTCAAGCCGCGGAGAACAATCATGTCGATTGCTAACGTGCGGCCGTCCAGTCTGGCCAATATCAAACGCCTCGCGAACCAGCGCAAAAAGCGAGATGGCATTCCCTACCGACAGGCCCTCAACTCAGCCGCGCAAAGCGCAGGTTTTGAGAACTACGAGCACGCGCGCATTAGGATGTGCGACAAGTCGTTCCAAGTATTCCTGACCGGTTACTGGGAAGACCAGGAGACGTTCGAGCGGGGTCGGGAATCTCTGCCCGTCAACCTATCGCGGCCGCTCTTGGAACTGGTTTCGAAAGCCGAGCTCAAGCTTGTCGGCGGTCTCGCATCCATGCGCGTGGCTGCATCCGACCATCTCGTGAAAGACATGGTCGGGCCAACACGCGAGTATGTTCGCGACAGCTTGTGCAAGGCAGCGCGAGCTCTGCGGTTCATGGAAATGACCGGTCTACGTCCTTGCGACTACCTCGAAGCTAGCCGCGCCATGGCTGATCTCGATGAGGAATTGCCCGGCAACGACCATTCCAGCTATTGGAAGCTGCCGACCAGCGGACAGTTCATACTCATCGATGAGCCCTATTCGGGGCCGATGGTGAGCGATGAACGGGCAGCGTGGGCAAAGCGAAATGATTGGGATCTCGTCGCTGCAGACTGGCCTGGTCTGTACTTTCCGTATCGCTGCACCCTCTTCGTCGCTTCCAAGCGTACTGAGGACTTCGATTTCCATGCCTTGGTGAGGACCATCAACGCACTGCCCGCTCCAGAAACACCAGAGCACTGGGCCGGGTCATCGATGCCCAATCACGACGTCTTTATCTCGCCGCAAGCGGCAACGCCGCAGGACAAGCGCCGTGCAAAGGCAAAGGGCACCATCGTTGCGCGTCCCTCCCGGCAAACGCGCCCCTATCACCGCGACATGATCGGATACGATCGCAAGCCGAATGGCAGCATGACGCTGGTTCAGCATCAGCTAGCAGGACGTTTGCTGCGTGCGATCTTGCAATCGAACAGCAAGCCCGGAGCGGTGAACTGGCGCGTCGACAAGCTCATGCGCGTACTCGTCGATTGGCTCTACGCCGACGTGCCGCATCAACAACTCAACGCCCTGGATGACCCCATCGACCTCTATTATGGCGACATGTCTCCAGACGATCCGCTGTTCAGCCGTGCCAATTCGCGTAGCGGTGTGGAAAGCCTCCTGATCGAGCTGAAGGGGCTCCTCGAAGGCGCCTATCCGCAATGCGCTCCTCTGCGGAAGCTAACCGGAAGAATCGACACTGCCTTGAAAATCACGCGATCGGGCGTAGGACGAAAAGCCTGAGAGCGCCGCCGCCAGACAGGGTTGGGTCCGCGCGTGCCGAGACGGCGGCATTTGCCGCCGACAAGCGCGCCGCGACCCAACCCGTCAGCGATCGTCACCCGTCTGGGCCGAGACCCTGAAAGGGACTCGGTGGAGCCGGACCGTCGTTGGCTGCCGGACGAAGTCCCGGCGCCAAGGGCGGTTGGCGGAGTAGAGCGCGATCCCGGCCGAAGGCCAGGGGGACGGCAAGCACCTGCTCGTATTTTTCCTGCCCGCCCCCTGTCTTCCTTGACTCCCAATGTTCTTATATTGTTCTAACCAACCATGAGCAGCAAACGTCTGGATACCGTGGCCGATCTGGTTCGCCATGGCCTCAACGCGCAGGTAGAATGTCTCGGCTGCTACCGCGTTGTGATCGTTCCGGCAGCCAAACTACGAGATCAATGCTTTGCCAAATCCATCCCGATGAAGCTGGAAATCGTCGCGCGGCACTTGCGCTGCAACTGCGGTCACCGCGGGACGAAGCTGGACGCCACCGGTGTCCAGCTGTCGCCCCCCTGAAAGGGCTCGGGCGACGCCTGCGCGCCGCCCTGCCGGTCAGATAAACTCGACGTTCTCGGCGATGATCTCGCAGCCATAGCGGTCGTTGCCTTCGGCGTCCTGCCAGCGCGAGTAGTGGATGCGGCCCGTCACGGCGAGCTGGTCACCCTTGGCCTTGTGCTGGCGCAGCGGGAGACCGAGGCCGTTGAAGACGGTGATCTTGTGGAATTCGGCATCCTTGACCGGGTAGCCGGTTTCCGGATCCTTCTGGACCTTGCCGTCGCGGATCACCGGACGTTCAGTCACGAGGATCAGTTCGGTGATGCGGGTGTCGCTGCGGTCGCGGGCAACGGGATCCTTGGCGAGACGGCCGACGAGGTTGACGATGTTCATTGCAAGAGCCTCCTTGGTACCGACGGCTCGTCCGCCGGTGCCCTTGTCGAGCCTCGGCGGGAGAGCTGGGACACCGCGCGCTTCCGCGCGCGGGGAACCTCGGAAATCGAGGTGGTGCGGGCAGCCCGGCTTGCCGGGCAACACGGCTCGCATTTCTGCAGGTTGGCCCTAAGCTCGACCAAAGAGGCATGGGCACTGGTCGGCGGACGTGCTGTTGGCACAGGAGCTTATCGCACGCCTGGACATCAACTTCGCCGCGTACCGGCTTGTTATTGACGATGATGATCACGGGATAATTCGCCCGCCCTTGCCGATCCCGGTGAGCGAGAGGTCCCTCTGCGGCACTGATCCGGAATACCCGACCTCGGCCACCTCCGGCGCCAATCCACAACGCCGGCGTGACTGGCCTGACGTTGATGCACGATCAGACAAGGCTCCAAGGAGCAGGCTGCCTCGGCGTTCCGGAAATCAATCGCGATCGACGGCAGCGGCGCCCCAGGCTCCGATGGCATCGATGATCTTTGCTGTGAACCGCGGTGGGAGTCGTCCGGCAATGTACCCGGGCTGCTTCATCAGGGGTCTGATGTCGAACCCGGGCCAGGTGAACCGGTTGAATTCCGAAACGACAATCGCGCTACCCGGAACGAGCCCGGCTGTGCGTGCGATCTCATCGGGGATGGGGATGGCGTTCTTGCGCCCCTCGCCCTTGGTCGTGATCGCGGCGACCAGATAGCGCGAGCCGTCCACACCCACAACGACGACGAAGCGTTCCTTGACGCCTTCGTCGCGGCCTCGTCTCTGCTCTTCCTCGAAGAGATAGACGTAACGGAGGATATGGCCTGCGGCGGGTCGGTCAGTCTTCCCAGCGGTCATTGGCAAGTTCACTGGCCGAAGGCCGTGCATTGGCAAAAGCCTTGCGGTCGGCTCCGGTCATGTCGGACGAAGCGACAGCTTCGATATTCATGTGGCCGGCGATCACACCGCGTGCCGCCTGTTCAAGATGGCGGAAATACTCGCTATCTGCGATTACATGCCGCTCGCGGCCATGGCTGGTCAGGACGACCGGCTGCTTGGTTGCCAGATCGAGGAACTCGCCGGTGTTGTTGTGAAACCGGGTTAGGGGAACCCTGGGGTGCTCATTCGCCGCCGCTGGCATGGTGGTATCTCCTCTTGGCCTTAAAATAGCAATTATTGCCAAAATAGCAAGATTTCTGTGGCGCCACTCGCCGCGCTAGTCGTCCCCATCTCTCGCCAGCGGCTCAGACAGCCACGGGACGAGGCCCGCATCAATCGCAATGCCCAGTGTCCTTGCGAGGCGGCAGGCTCGAGCGATTGACCCGTCTGGAACATCGAGCGCCCTTTCAATGTGCCCAAGGGTTTCGCCAGCGCCAGGCGCACAGACCGCGTGAAGCTTGCCCGGCTGTGCCGTGATGGCAAAAGGCCAAGTCATCGCGACACCGACAACCCGTTCATCGAGAACAAGCAGGGTGTCACCGGCTGCGATGCTCTCGTCGGTCTGCACGGCGTCGTAGGCATTGCCCGTCGAGGCGAACGCATGGATCCGCCAGACGCTGAAGGCGAAGCGCTCGCTGTCGGTCAGCATGGCAGGCTCGCTTCGGAAAAGGCGCGCTGCGCCGCCTCCGGAAAGGCTGCGGTGAGGTTCCGGTGAAGCGGTCCGGAGGACGCTGGGAAGAATGCGCCGGTGCTGCTCGGCCGTGTGATCCGCAGCGCGCTTGCGACGGCATCCACGACGAAACCCGCAAGCTGATTGCTCGCTGTCAGTTTGCCGAATTCAGGCGGTGCAAACCCGGCCTGATGCCAGAAGGCGAAGCCGGTCTCGAGGGTCTCGAGATAGCTGGCCTGGCTCCCATCGTCCTGTTCGTCGTCGACGCTTGCCTCGACCGTCCGGTAGGTCCCGAAATCATGGGCGTTAGCCTTGATCCGCAGGGTGATCCCGGCGGGCGGAGGCCCGGCGACTGCGATCAGCGCAGCCCTGAAGAGCGTGACTTCCGCGGTATTCACGAGGTCGAAGTTCGGGGTGTGGCCAATCTGCGCGCAGTCTTCGTTCCACGGAGCCCCGCCAAGGTCGAGAGTCCAGCTTGTCTGTGCCATTCAAGCCTCCTTTGCTTGAACGGCACCTCCCCCTTCTCTTTCGCAGGCAGAGCTTCCGCTGCAGGCCGGCTCGGCTTGCAAGCACCGGGCAAAAGAAAAGGCCCGCCCGCGACGAATGCGCGGACGGGCCTTCCCGATGTGACCGGCGCGGGTCGCGGCACCGGTCACGGGGGGCTTGTCCCGGTCAGGCGTCGACGCTCACGCGCGTCTTGCCCTTGGGTGCCGGAGCGGTGCTTTCGCCCAGACCGTCGCCGGTGGCAGCAGCGCTGTCAACGCTGCGGTCGCTGGCCGGTTCGTCGCCGGTGGCAGTCAGTGGCGGCAAGGCGCCTTCACTCTCGCTGCCGAAGCCGTCGAGCGAGGCCTTGGGCTTCGAACGCCGCCAGGCGACGTTGTAGCTGCCGTCGTTCTGCTGGAACATGGCGACCGGGATCGGCGCCGAGAGGCTGGGATCGTCGATCTGGCCCGAGAGGAAGCATTCGCCGGTCTCGTTCGACGAGTATTCCCAGAGCGCGCCGATCTTGACCCAGCTGCGGCGGTCCGCCGAGAGCGCCATGAGGTCGAACTTGGGTGCCCGCTCGTTGGTGGATTCGAAGGCCCGCAGGGCGACGGTCGCGCTGAAGGTGAGGGTGGTGATGCGGCCGATGTGAACGCCTTCTGCGTTGGCCTTGAGGGTGCCGATGTTCATGTCGAAGTTCTCCTGATGCCGTCCGAACCCCTTGTCCGGAACACCTTCTCCCATCCCCCCTCTCCTCCGGGCCCCTGGCCCGGCCCGTGCGCCAGCCACCGCAGGCGCGCGTCATCCTGTCCAGCCCGGAGGGCTGAGGAGTCTCGATAGTTGGATTGGAGCTGAACCAGCCCTGCTCCGAGCCAAGCGCGGTCTGTACCGACCTAAGCTTCGGGCTCGGACCCGTCCTTGATCTGGTTGAGGCGCGCCATGAACGCCTTGGCTTCCAGCTGATTGGGGCCATCGCGCGTGGCGAGGCAGGCCATCCTGTCGATCTCGAGCTGTGCGGCAAGACTTGCCTCGATATGGCAATAGGGCTCGAGCGCGCGGATTGCGTCAACCGCGCGGGGCAGCTCGCCGAAAGCGGTTCCGACCCATACGAGGTCGATTTCCTCCCCGTCTTCGTCAGGGAGGCTCAGAACCTGCGCGAAATAGGTCTGAAGCGGTCGGTCCCATCCGACATAGGCACTGGCAGCTGCAATCCCATCACGAAGCGGTACTTTGTGCCTGCTCATGCGCTCGTTACCTCCCCACCATTTACCTGGCCTATGCCCCGCGACGCAGTGACGTGTCCGCCCCTGAACTGATCAGTAGTCCGCTGGCCGCATCAGCGTGATGACGCGCCGTGTCATCGCTGGATTGGCCGGATCGTCTGACCCGAATGCCGGTTCGGTGTCGTAATAATCAACTTTCATCAGCACCTTGATGCCATCGACATCCATGCTTGCAAAGTCTCGCTCGGGCGAATCCGGGGCGAAGGTGCAATGGCGCAGAGCGGCCATCAACCGAGCCTGGGCCATCATGTTGTCCGCCACGGTGTTGCCGCCGAGTTCTGCAAGCAGCCCGGAGGTCATGACGATGCGGGCCGTTCGGTCACGGCCCTGGCGCGCGGCATCATTGAGCAGCGCGATGCGCTCGGTACGCTGCCGCGCGCAAGTGAGGTCGGATGTGTCATGCATTGGAGGTATCCTCCTGATCCAAGAGATGACGAGCGGACAACCGGACGGCCTCGCGGGACTCAGCCCGCAGGCTGAAAAGCGGAAAGCTGAACATTGATCGCGGTCCCGGCAGCGACGGTAATGGCAACCTGCCGGTCCTTGGGAATGACCCAGAGGATGCCGGCAAGCGTGTCGCGGATACGCGCCGCAATGGCCTCGTCCTCGCCGAGCAGCACCCGGGCCGCGAGCTCGCGCGCATCGCGCAAGAAGTGCTCGTGCTGGGTGTCCCAGGAGTCGGCCTCGCTGTCGTCGCTCGCGCAGAAACAGACGTTCTCGATCAGATCGACCAGCGTTTCAGGAGTCAGCGCCGGACCCGGAACATAGGCAATGCGGATCTGGTCGATGCCGCTGTACCAGCCATCCTCGCCGACGACGAAGGCTACATCTGCCGGGATCCGTTCCTCGCGCTGCGTTTCGCTGGCGCGGTGGAAGACGCAGAACCTCAGCTCGATCGTCTCGGCACGAACATGGTCATCGAGCGGGGGGAAGCTGCCGTTTTCGGCGATGACGTGATCGCGCTCTCCGGCTGCAACATAGAAGCGCACGTTGCCGAGCTGATGCAGCGCGTCATACCAACCATAGCCAGCGTATGCGGGATGGTTCTCGACGAGGTGCGGGCGCAAGGGGTGGTCGCGCAGCGCGCGCTCCAGTCCCTGGGCAATATCGGGCTCAAGATCCGCGACAAGGATCGTGTCTCCACCTGCTGCGATTTCCTCATACTCGACATTGACGTTGTCGCTCTCCGCAATGGCAGCATGCCAGCGGGGCAGGCAGGGGTCGGCCTCCGGCAGGGCAACCCCAAGATCGCACGCTTCCTTCCAGTTCTCGAAGGAAAGCCGGTGCTGGCCTCTGTGCGCCAGCGCGGCATAGATCGTGCGCCTGCAGGCCGCCTGCAGCGCCGCAAACGCGGGATTCTCGACGAATTCCTTGCGCGCTGGGAGCACAAGGGCAAGGCCCGGGGTGGCCCCGATATCGAGCCGGGCATGGTATGTTTTGCCGCCAAGGCTCTCCGAGACGCTGGCAAGCTTGCGGGTGAGCACCATCCCATAGAAGTTCGCGGTGGGGTCCTGGTGGTATTCGCGCCCTTCGAACACGCCGATCTGGCTGCCGTTCCACTCGGCGATGTAGATTGCTTTGGCGAGAAAGTCCTCGCGTGGCATTTCCGTGCCATTGAAGAACACCGGCAGCGGGTAGAACTTCGCGACCTCGCGCAGAATCCGCTCGGTGGTCTGCTCGCTCACGCCGGGCATCAGGAAGCTGATTGTCGTCCCGACGGGGCGAGCAAGGGGCTGCACGGCAATGTCCTGCGCACCGGTCCAGCCATCCGCTGGGACATGGACCGACCATCCGATGTCGGCATCGGTATGACGCGAGCTGATCCGGGTTTCCTTGCCCGCCAGGCTGAAGACACCCATGCCTGCCGGGTCTTCGGCCTCATGGATGTGCTGGCTCCAGCCCGAATCCCCCAGCGCAATCATGGTCTGCGGATGGGCGACTCCGGTTCCATCATCGACAAGGGTCAGGCGCGCTGAGTCCTGATCCGCGCAGCAGGCGATATCGATCCGGGAAGCGCCCGCGCGGCGACTGTTCTGGAGGAGCTCGCCGAGGATATCGCCGATGGTGCCATTGAAGAGGCGCGTGACTTTGGTGATCGTCTTCGGGCTGACGCTGGGTCGAATAACTGTCGGGTGCATGACAAGGGGTCCTTCATCGCACTGTTTCGCCCTTCCCCTCCCCCTTCCCTTCAGAACAGCGGATTGATGCCTGGCCGGAGCCCGGCTGCCTTGGCCTGCTCTTCAGCCAACGCGCTTGGGTCGCAGGGCTTCAGGAATCGGGATGATGTCGTGCGCCGTATCACGCAGCGCTGTAACCTCGCCGCGCGCGGCGTAGAGGTCCTTGGCGATGAGCGCGCAAACCTCGGCCTCGCCATAGGTTGGGCGGCCAAGGTGATCGACGCGCTCGACTTGCCGGGCAATCACGCCGACTTTGCCTTCCGGCACCCACTCGGCCCAATCGCCCCAGGCGCTGGTCACGCAGAATTCGCCGATCGCGGCCATATAGGCCTTGCGCGTCCGCAGGATCGCAGAGGAATTCTCCTCTATGGCCTCGCCGGTGAAGGCGCTGAAGCGGTCCGGGTGCCAACATCGGGTAGTATCGCGGGCAAGCTGCAGGAAGCCCACAGAGCAGGAGCCCTGTCCTTCAAGCTCGCTGGTGAAGGCGAGGATCGGAAGCCCCCAATCGCGATCTTCTTCGTAAGCCCCGCTTTCGATTTGCAGCTCCGCTGGCATGGCGGCCTGTCTCTGATCGGACAGAATGATACCGCCGTGGCTGGCGGTCATAACTGACCATATGCCGGGGGCCAGCTGATCGGCCTGCTGGACGGCGCCCCAGATGGAAGTGGAGGGACGCGGTGATGGGGCAAAACATGGCATGAGCGGACTCTCCTGTTGCAGGTTCGCTCAGACCCTCCCCCTCTTCTTCAGCTCAGGATCCCGAGAGCGGTCCGGGCAACGATCTCGGGCGTGACGTCTCCAAGAGCGAGGGCCGCCACCGGTCCAAGCTGCGAAAGACGAGTCCGCTCGATTGCCCTGAGGGCGAGATAATCCTCGTCGGACGACTGGAGGATTTGCAGCGCAAAGCGGCACTCCTGCCCGGTGTTGTCGTCGAGAAGGGCGATCAGGAAATCCGGCCTTACGGAGACGTCCGCAAATGGCAGATCGAAGAGGATCTTCTTCACCGCCATCCGGATGTCCCGGCGTCGCAGGATATACTGCGCGTCTTGGAGCGCCCGCAGAACGTCTCGGTCGTGGTCTCGCTCTGTCGGCACGAACTGGTTGCCGCTCAAGACAGGCTGAGCGTAGGCGCGCAGCGCGACATAGCCCTCCTTCCTGCTGTGCTCGCCGACGACGGCGAGCACAAGGAACGGCGGGTCAACTTCGGCGCGGATGATCCCGGTGTGCTGGATGCGGTTTCGGACCGAGATCGTGCCGAGACCGGTGACGATCTCGGTGGAAGTGACCGCATTGGCCTCGAGCAGAAGAAACGCCTGGGGCGCGAATTCATGAGGCCATCTCTCGGTCGCAGCGCGCAGCCGGGCGTGAACCCGCCGCTTTTCGTAATCGATGGCGTTCGTGTAGAGATGGGCCGAGAGCGGAACCCCGGGCGCAATCTCGAGACCTTGCGCAGCCCGGCGCAGGAAACGCATCTCCTGGCTGATCGAGCCCTCCCGTGGCCCTGCTGGCGGAAGCTCGCGCAGCACGTTGGAACCCGCCCGCTCGAGCAGCAGCCACAGCAGTTTGCCGAGGCGCGGGATTGCAACACCACGCGACCGGTCGTCTGGCTCACTGTGGTCCGGTTTCTGGGCGAGTTTTTCCGGCGCCTTCTGGTGCGCGTTGAACAGGCCATCTGGAACATCGAGCGCGTAGAGCGAATCCCTTGCTGTCTCGCGGATGCGCGGCGGTGCCTGGGGCAGGAAAAATGGACACGCCGGCGCATGCATCGGCCTCGAAGTCAGCCGCCGCAGGTAATAGGTTTCCTGAAAGCTCAGGTAGGCCGGGCTCAGCAGCGGCGGCGCGGTGACCTCGCCCAGACAATCGCAGGCGAGCCATTTGTGATTCTCGCGCGCTGTCACGACGAGGGAGACGCAGGCCCGGTGATCGGCCTCGTTGCCATGGCCCGTGTACCAGCGGACCAAGGCTGCCCGCAGACCGTCGCCAATGGCGACGCGCCCGGTGCTACCTGTGGTGTCCTTGGCCACCAACCACATGGTCTGACGCTCTTGACCGCCCCTTTTGTTCACTCTATGTTCGTCACATAGAGGAATTCTGTCTTATGAACAAGGTATTCGATCTCGGCCAATTCGACCTCGATCTGACGCTGCGCGATGCATCGCTTGACCCACTGGTGACGCCTACGCGGCGCTCGCTCGCCAATGCCTCTATCGGGATAGAAGCGTTCGATGCCTATTATTCGGCGCGCGAACTCTACGAAGCGCTGCAGGGGGTTTTCGAGGGCACACCCGGTGCCAAGAACAAGCTGACGCAGGTGCTTTCGTGCCAGTGCGATGACTATCAGCGGTGTCTCTACTACACGCTGGCGGGGCGCGGCATCGTCCAGATGCTGGACGATCTCGAATGGCTGCTCGATGTCCTGCGCCCTCGCTGCGAAATGTCGGGGAAGCTCCTTCGCTCCGGCGAGCGGCCTGCACCGCAGGTCAATCCTTATGTCGCAAGTGAGCCCGACGGACCCGTTCCAGCACGCTCGGCCGACTTCGTCGAGGGACCCTCGTGGTATCTCGATCCGTCGCTTGGCGGCCGGATCGAGGACTAGGCAGGCATCAGCTTGCCGACCTCACCGGCAGAATCAGGGATTGCGCAGGCCAAGCCGATCGTCGTCATCTACGAGCGTGATGCGCCCTTCCCAGTGCCACAGGACAAGGTTGAGAGCGTCGACGGGAGCGCCGCGGGCGTAGCTCGGCACGACAATGCCGACATAGCCTTGCGCAATTGCAGCCTCGGCGAGATCCTGCGTCGGCACGGGCTTTCCTGAGAGCATCCGGTCCCGCCAGGATGCGTCGCCGAGCTCCGCTGGCGCCATGCCGAACGGTTGGAGCGCGGCCGCGTCGCGGCCATCCAGCAAGGGCCCGATGTCGGCCTGATAGGCAACCAAGGTGGTCGGCTGCAACGTGCCGACCTGATTGGCCTCGCGCAGCGCTGTCTCGGGCGCGAGTGACGTATAGAGCGCCGGGCGTCCCATACGATTGAACCGTCCGCCAAACCGGGCTGCCCCTTCCCCCGACAGTGGTTCGCGGGACCAGACCGGATTGTGGGCGCGATAGAGCAGCCCGGTGAAGTGCATGAGGCTAGGCGTGAATGCCGGCGTCGACGGCGTCGATATAGGTCAGAACGTCATCGGCCCGGTTGTTCTGCACAAGCTGCATTGCGGTCTGGCCCGAAAAGCCCGGCAGGGGCTCAGAGCGGTACCAGGCATAGGCCAGCAAGGCTGAACCGAACCGCGGTTCGACCTTGTTGAGCACTTCGACCATCTGCCGAAGGCGGCGCTGGGTACGATCGGAGGCGATCCGGTCCTTGCGCTGGATCGCGTCCTTGCCGAGACCCAGCGAGCGCGCCAGTTCGTCGCTGGTGGTGCGCAGCGCATCGACGATTTTGCGCGGAGCAAACGCGCCATTGTCCGCATAGTTCTGAATCGCCATTGCAATGCTCCAAGAATTTTGACGTGATATAGCGTCATTCTGTGCGGCTTTCAAGCTGCCACAGGGCTGGCGCCGAGTTCGTCACAGGACGACAACTTGCAGTTCGATCGCACCAAGTGGGTTTTCTCCCGTTGGCATGACGCAGAAGGGCTGGAGCGTGCTGCCGGTTCTGACCACAGCGTGGCTCTTGCCCGTTTTCGCGCTCATCCGGATGGCGACGCGCTCGGCATTGGCCCGCCCGCAAAGGACGCGGCGGCGCGGATCGAGGCTGGCAGAAGTCATGGAAGAGGCCCTCGCTACTGGGCTATCGGAAAGAAGGTCTTGATCCTTCGGGCGGGACGAATGATCTCGAAGCGCCGCTCCATCAGCCGGGAGATGCGGTAGGCCCCGAGCCCGTCGGGCGTCCGCAGCTCGATCTTGTTCCCGCGCTTGCTGACGCGGAATTCGCGGTGTTCGCTGCCGTCGGTAAAGCGCAGCGGTTCGGGAAGCCGCAGGATGTCGCCGTCAGCGACCTTGCGCTCCTTGAGACGCAGCATGGCGTAACACCGGTTCCGCCAGTCCAGGGCGTAAGGGTGCGAGGATGAGGTGAGCAGTTCCAGAATGCTTCGCGGGCAATTCGCCTCGACGGGGCCGGATTGCTCATCCATGTCCTTGTACCCGAAGATCAGGCCATCGGCCGCCTTCGGGTTCCAGCGGACCAGGCAGATCACCGCCGTCACGTAGAGCCTCTCGCGATCTTCACCGTAGCGCTCGACGGCTGCATAGTAGGTGCTGCCGGTGAAAACGCTCTTGAGGACCCGGCACCCCCGGAACGGAGCATCTTCGCAGGCCTCCCGTTCGTAGGTCAGCTGATCGTCGAGATAGGCTTTGGGCGTTTCATGCCCTCCCATCCCTGCGCGGTGCATGTAGAGCCAGCCCATGTGCGTGTCCTTCAGATGAGCCCCGGCTGAGCCGGAGGTGCGATTTGCAGTTCGCGGGCGATCCGCGCTGTGAGTGCCGGAATGTCGGCAAGCGCGGTGATCGGAGCCTTGCGCATGACCGCGCCGGGGGGCTTCCAGAACGGGTTCCGCCAGGCGAGACCCGGTTCGCCGAACCGCTCGGGGCTGATGCGGATGTAGACACCGTCTGCTTCGAGCACATGCTCACCGGCGAGGGCCTCCTGCGAGGTGTAGTAGCTGATGCGGTAGGCGGAATGATCGAGCCCGATCCCGGCTGCGATCTGGCGCAGCGCGCGCGTACCCTCGCGCCGGTAGTGTCGCAGTTCTTCAGGACGATAGTCGATCCCGCGCTTGACCAGCGCAATGATCGCAGGTCGGTGCTTGAGCTCGCCGAGGCGCTCGATGCACTGTGCCCGCAAGATCTGGTCGTCGGCCTCGCAGGTTGTCGGCCTTCCGTCGGCAATGCGCTGAAGGTGGCGAGTGAGGAGCAGAACCGCGGGACAGGTGGCGACCTGCCGGCCTGCGAGGCGCACATCATCGACGGCCTCGTTCAATGCTCGCAGCGCGGTCTCGAACGTCGTCAGCCCATCGGGCTCGAGCGCGCGACGGTAACGATAATCGATGTCGCAGGACATGAGGCTTCCTTTCCATTGCAAGTGCAATGGCCTCCTCCCCCTCCCCTCAATGCAGACTGCGGTGATGTTTCCCTGAGCTTCTCAGGGACAGTGGCTCATAGATCATCGGCCGTAAGAGCGCCCCGGGAGCGACCTGTTCGAGGATTCTCGCAATCGCCGAGACCGCAGCGCCAGCCTCGGTTGTCTGGATAACCAGGGAGCCGCCCTGCCCCGGATCGGACACCAGTGACCAACCGGGTTCTCCTTTGCCGAGGAGGCTCTCCAGGACCGCATGACGGTTCCGCCCGGGGAACAGCACCCCAACATGGTCGCCGAGCGCTGCGCCAATGTCCGCAGAACCTCCGCTCGCAAGGTCGCTGGCATAGCGGCTCAGCTGCGCAAGCCGCACCGCGTCGTCTGCGGTTGGCTCAAGCGTAAGCCGGAACTGGCGCCTCTTCATGGGCTTCCTCCGCAGGTTCACTCTCATAGCCCGAATAGGCTGCAAGCAGGTTGAAAGCCTGATCGGCCTTGGCGGCAGCCGTGATGATCGCGGTCTTGTCGGATTTCAGGATATCGAGCCAATGGGCGATGTAGCTGGCGTGGCTTTCATGGAGGTCTGCGGGGAGGCCCAGCTCATAGCAGATCCGGGCACTGACCTGCTCCGCGACCAGTTCCTCGAAGGCGTAGGCCTTGTCGCCGAACCGCTTGCCGAATGTGCGCGCGAGCCGCGAGGGGTGCCCGCTCCAGTGGCCGAGTTCGTGCGCTTTGGTGGCGACATATCCGTCCTCGGTGCGGAAGGCGCCGCGTTCTGGAAGCTGGATATAGTCTCCGCCCGGAGAGAAGAATGCACGGTCACCGCCATGGCGGATATCAGCAGGTATCGGAGCAAAGAAGGCCTGGATGGCCGCTGCCTTCACAGAGGGTTGCGGCGGTGCTTCGGGGACCGGACTGGGATAGAAATGCGGCGGCAGGCCTTCAATCTGCGAGGCATTGAAAACGCTGTAGGATCGCATGAACCGGATGGTTTTCGACGTCTCCTCGCCAGTCGCCTGATCTACGTCGGTCTTGCTCGTGCTGTTGAAATAGATGCTCGGCTCGGCCGTCTCACCCTTGCGCACTTGCCCGCCCAGTTCCTGAGCCTGACGATAGGTCATCCAGTAGCGCGAGGCGTAGCCGAAGCAGTCGGCGACAGCCCAGAGATAGAGGCGATTGATCCCGGTGTAGGGCAGTCCGCCTGCACGCAAGGGCGCGCCCCCTGCCCCGGTCTTTTTCCAGGGCCGCCGCCAGGGCATTGTGCCGGCCTCGATCCGTGCAATGATGAGATTGGTAATTTCCTGCGCGACATCGCGCTTTGGTCCGCGGCGCATCGGCATTTCCCTTCGTGGAAGAAGAAGGCCCGGCCACTCGAGTGAGCGACCGGGCCAGGACATCAGGAGGAGGGTGAGGCGTTCAGGCAGCCACTGCCGTGTCTGTGGCGGCGCCTTCGGGTTCCTCTTCGGCATCCGGCAGTGCGACCACCCCCTCGATCGCGTCGATGTCGGCCTTGCCGTCTTCGGAGGCATCAGAATCAGCGCTTTGTGCGCCCTCCGGCATGGCCGCACTGAACTTCATGGCCTCGGGCAGCCAGGCAAGGGCGGCTTCCTTGACCTCCTGCTCGATGATCGCCTTACCGGCGAAGATCGTCTCGCACGTCTTGGCGAGGTCCGCCTTCTTGGACGCCGCATAGCGCGCAGCGAGGTCACTTCCGCCAACCTCGGTCAGCGCGGCGAGGCAGGAAGTCTTGCTCACCCGGTCGAAGAAATTCTCGGCAGTCGGCCGCCACAGAGCCGCAACGTCGACATCGAGCATCGACCCAAGCACGGCATGAACCGGATGATACTCGGATCCATAGCCCTTCTTGGCCTCGAGCGAGAGCGCCACCGCATAGGCAAGCCAGGCCGCCTTGGCGTCATCTTCGAGGTCGCGGAAGGCGATGAAACGGGCCGCAACACTGCCCTGCTCCTGCCACGCCTTGTCGAGACCATCCTCGGCCTCGGCGAGAATGCCCTCGGCCGCTGATTGCGGAACCTCGCCGGTCGCAGGATCGCTCGGCCGTCCCGCCTTGATCGAGGTGCCCTTCCCCTCATAGCTGCGATTGTCTGCAAGCGCGAAGATGGCGAAATCGAGGGCAAGCCCCGGATCGCCAAGCAGGCAGGCCGACAGGATATTGCGGCGCTGAACGGCGAGCTCGTCGAACAGCCTCGCGCTGATCGGCTTCTCGCTTCCGGGTGCGATCGCCTCAGGCCGTGCGGGAGCACCACTTGCGCGGCTCCCTGAGGTCGGTGCCGGCTCTTCTGCCGTCGCGGTCACATTGCCTTGGTCATCGGTCTCGAACGACAGCCGCTTCTCGCTGTAGTAATCGGCCTCGAGAACCATCTCGCCGCGGGTGGTAAGCACGAGGAAGCGGCCGACTTCACCGCGCCATTCTTCAGGCAGCTCGCGAACCGGATTGTTGAGGTCGCTGCGTTCGGCATCGAGAGCCTCGTATTCGGCCTCGAGCTTTCCGAAATCGACGTCCTCTTGCTCTTCACCTTCATCGAAGGTCGCGTTGATCTCATCTATCCGGGCATCAATCTCGTCGATGCGGGCGCGCGCCGTTTCCGAGAGGGGCACGGGCGGGAGCCGGACAGCGGAGACGCCCATCTCGCTTCGCGCCTGCCAGGAATTGCTGGCGGCCACCGGGCTGATCCAGGCGAGACCGGTCTCCGAGGTCAGGCGCTCGGCTTCCGCTTCCATCTTTTCGGAGGCGAGCCGGTGCGCGATCTCGATATCGATCCAGCGATCCTCGCCCGCATCGCTGAACAGATCCCGCTCGACCTTGCCGCCGGCAGCCACATAGGCATCTTCGCCGATCAGAAGCGCGATAGGGTCATTACCGCGCATCGAGCCGGTGGCGACCATGCGGCGAATGGCGTCGGCGCTGGGGTTGTAGGCATGGCGCATCTGCTCGAAGACGCGGATCTGCACTTCGTGCTGGTCGGTCGCAGCATAAGCTTTGGCGATTTCGAGGGTGATGTCGCCGGCGGCGAGTGCCTCGAAGATCGGCGCTGCTAGATTAGCAAGGCGCAGCCGGCCTTCGACGAACCGCTGGGTGAGTCCGAAGCGCTTGGCTACGGCCGCGATATCGCTGCCTTCCTTGATGAAATGCTGGAAGGCGCGGCATTCTTCAGCCGGAGACATGCCGACCCGCTGGAAGTTCTCGGCGAGCGAGGCTTCGCCCGCCGTCTCTTCGCTACCCTCGAGCAGCTTGCATTCTACTTCGGCATCCGCAGCCCAGGCCCCGCGATCGATGATCATGCCAATGGCCCGCAGGCGGCGGCCACCGGCGATCACCGCAAACTGGCCGCGCTTCTTGCTCTTGGTCACCAGCAGGTTCTGCAGGAGGCCGCGGGCCTCGATGTCCGCAGAAAGCTGCGCGTCTTCTTGGTCGTTGCGTGTTTTGCGCACGTTCGCATCGCTCAGATAGAGCTTGGAAAAGGGAATCAGCATCTCGGTCACTCCTGATCTGCTCCCGGCCATCACCGGGGCACAGATCCCCTCCCCCTCCCCTTGTTTGCCGGGGCCAAGCATCCAAGATTCTGTGCACTTGTCGCACTCGACATGGGTTGAGCACCTTCAGCGCTCCGGCCCATCACCGCATCAGGAGCGCCGCCAGCACGGCCTCTGCTGCCTTTGTGGGAATGAACACCCTTGTGCGGAACGAAATGATCTCGGTGAAACAGCCGATGCTCTTCAACCAGGGCAGCTGATCGACAGGGGCGCCAACGATCTCGTAGCGCTGCTCGTTGGCGACCCGCGATGACTTTATGGTGGCCTCGAACGGTTGCTTGATAGGTATCGTCCGATGCTCGCCGAGTGCCTTGAGGATCGCTTGCTCCGAGAGTTCGACACTCGAGGTAATGTCGAACTTCTGCAAAAGGTTTGCGACGTCGAGCTCGTGAACGATGCGGCCGAGCCAGCTGCGTCCCTCCTCATCGACGATCCGCCGCACCTCCAGATATTCGATCGGAAGGCTCGACCATATCGGTAGAAGCAGTCCTGTGGCGAGGTACACCTTCTCGGTTGTCAGATTCTCGGCCAGCTCAGCGACTTCGGCACACCAGAGTTGCTCGAAGGTCTCCCGAGGACATTCCGCCCACGCAGACTCGGTTAGATCATCAAGGTGATGGTATTCGCGGCGCAGCGGTCGGTGGAGAATGGCGCGGCGGATCAGTTCGCCCCGATCGGTCATGAAATGCCGGGACGGCTCAGCCAGCGCCGCCCTGCCGCTCTTGGTATTGTGCATCAGCACGCACCCGTCCGACAGGTCGAGGCGCTGCTTCACCCTTTCCAGCGTGATTGGCCGGGTACGCGTCCTGAGCGCGAGCTGGAGGAGGTGAGAGGTCGCCCCAGTCCGTGCATCCGTTCGCAGCACAATATCTTCGATGACCTCGGCACTTTCGACCTGGATCGTTTCGACGCCCACATCGAGAGAACCGGCCTCACGCGCTGCGGAAACCCGGGCTTCAACGAGCCCGAGAAATTCATCGAAGATTGCGTTCTGCATACCGATCGGCAGGGCAAGAATCCGATTGAGCCACCGCTGGATAGGGGGAAGGTCTTCTTCGAGCACCCCATCCTGGGAGACGATCGTCAATCCACTGCGGCGCTCGAAGTCGGACAAGGTCACGCTCTTGAGCTTCCCGTCTGCCAGAAGGGCGAACCAGCTGGTGAGCGCGGCCTTGGCATAAGGGCTTTCGAGATTGTCCGCTGGATCGAACAGATTCTGACCACCGGTCTGGCGCTGGCCGCGCGTCAATGCCCCAAGGCTGTCGAGGCGCCGCGCGATCGTGCTGGTAAAACGCAGCTCACCTTTGCAGTTGGTCGTGACCGGCCTGAATAGGGGGGTGTTCGCCTGATGGGTGCGATGGGTGCGGCCGAGGCCCTGGATGGCCCGGTCAGCGCGCCAGCCCGGCTCTAGAAGGAAATGCACCCGGCGCTTCTGGCAGGCTGCGTCGAGGCTGGCATGGTAGGAACGCCCCGTTCCGCCTGCATCGCTGAAGACGAGAATGGGTTTGCGGCCATCCATGAACTGGTCGGTCTCCGACTGGTTCGTTCGGGGGGAACGGGTCTCGAGGCGCTGGCTACCATCGGCCTGAGAAATGAGGCGCTTTGTGCGCCCGGTGACTTCTGCGACCTTATCCGTCCCGTAGTGTTCGATGATCCCGTCGAGGGCTGGCTTGATTGGCGGCATCGCGCAAAGATGCTCGATCAGCTCGGCGCGCCGGGCGATCGCAGCCTGGTTGTGCACGGGGCGGCCGTCCTCGTCGAACATCGGCGTCGAACGGGTAGCACCGGTGTCGTCGGTGTAGAACGTCATCTGCTGGGTGGGAAAAGCGCGCTCGAGGTATTCGATGACCGCATCAAGCGGGCTGAGATCAAGGTCGAGTTCGGCCCGCTCTTCAGGTGAAAGGCTGTCGAGCCTTCGGTCGAGGATGCTTTCGGCGGTCGAGACCAGCTGAACCACGACCACGTCATCCTGGTCCAGGTGCTTATTGATGGCACTGATCAGAGTCGGGAGCTTCATCGAAAGCAGCAGCTGGTTGAAGAAGCGCTGCTTGGTGCTTTCGAAGCGGCTGCGGGCTGCGGCCTTCGCGCCGCCGTTCAGCGTGCTGCCGTCGATCTCGTCGACCACACCGGTCAGCGCGAGCGCGTCCTCCATGTTCTGGTGAATAATCGCCCAAGCATCCGCATAGGTGTCGTAGACAGCGATCTGCTGGGCCGTCAGGTCGTGCTTGAGGATTTCGTACTCGACCCCGGCAAAGCTCAGCGCCCGTGCCTGGTAAAGCCCAAGGGCCTTAAGGTCGCGCGACACCAGCTCCATCGCAGCGATGCCACCTGCCCTGATCTGGCTGATGAAATCCTCGCGGTTGGCAAACGCCGTTCCTGGTCCCCAAAGGCCGAGCCGAACCGCATAGGCGAGATTGTTGACTTCAGAGGCCCCGGTCGCCGAGGCATAGAGCACGCGGGCCTTGGGCAGATGGTTCTGGAGCATGACGCCGGCGATGCCCTGCTGGGAACCTGATTTGCTCCCGCGGGCGCCCTCGCCTCCTGCCACCCCGCCCATTTCGTGGCTCTCATCAAAGGCGATGACACCTTCGAAATCCGCCCCGGCCCAGTCCAGCAATTGCTTCAGGCGGGTCGCATCCTGCCTCTGACTGCGCAGCGTCGGGTACGTGACGAAGAGGATCCCCTCGCGGAACGGCACTGGCTGATCGATTTTCCAGCTGGAGAGCGGTTGAATGTCGGCAGTCATCCCGCCGATCGCGCTCCAATCCCGGCGCGCATCTTCGAGCAGGCTCTCGTTCTTGGATACCCAGATCGCCTTGCGGCGTCCGGCTAGCCAGTTGTCTAGAATGCAGGCGGCAATCTGTCGGCCTTTGCCCGCGCCAGTGCCATCACCGAGGAAGTAGCCCTTGCGGTAGCTGTGTCCGTCTTCGGCCAGAGTGAGAGCGACACCTTCGTCAGCCGGGACGAACAGGCCCGGCAGATACTGCTGCCAGGCATTGCCGGCATAGATCACCGTCTCGAGCTGCGCTTCCGAAAGCAGGCTTTCTTTGAGGATGCGGCCCTGCAGGCTGGGGCAATATTCCGGTACCGGCGCTGGTATGGAGCCCATGGCCACACTTTCCACCAGCGGGGTCGGGTGCGCCTTTGCACCATCGATGTCGATCCGGCTCGGGCGGTAGGGCAGATAGACACCGGCCTGCTCGCCCAGAGGGCGCGGCGTTGCCAGGCTGCGAAAAACAAGCGGCGATATCGATGGCGCTTCGATTACGCGCGGCTTAGCCGCAGGCGGCTTTGCACTTGTGCGCATCGCCTTGAAAAGCGTGCCGGGCTTGGTCTGCTGCCGTGTGGAGATTGCTGAAGGGTCGCAAGCTGCCCGCTTTACGACTGTGACTGCCTCGGCAATCTCGGCGACAGTCGATCGAGCGAGGATTGCGGAACGTATGTTTCCGGGAACCTTGTCGATCACGTAGAGGCGAACCGGCACGCTGGTCCCCTGCTTGTGGTAGCACCTGGCAAGGCGGCAAGCTGTTTGCACCGTGCAGTTCTCGAACGTCTGGTCATAGATTTTCGAGAGCCTAGCGCTGGTGGTGAACCAGTCCGGCATGATAGCGACAAGTCTGCCGCCAGGAGCCAATCGACCGAGCGCGGCGCGCAGATGGCGGACAGCAGCGAATTGATCGACGCCCCTTCCCTCCGAACGGGAGAACGGGGGGTTCATGAGAATCAGGCTGGGGCGCAGCGAAGGATCCAGCGCGGAAGCCAGCATCGCACCGTCGATCCCGGTAAGCTTGGCATGTTTGAACAGCAGAGCGAGTTTCTCACGGCGTTTGGGATCAAGCTCATTGAGGTGTAGCTGTCTGACTGTCGGCAGGCTGGCCACGAGCGCACCATGTCCCGCACTCGGCTCCAGCACGATGTCGTCTGGCCGGGGCTGCGCAAGGACAGTCGCGAGTGCCGCAAGATCGGCGGGCGTGGAGAACTGTTGAAACCGAATCTGGTCTTCGCTCCTGACCGTATGGGTTGGCAGTTGCTCAACCAGAAGGCTCAGGGCGGTGATGTCGTCCAGGCGCACCGGACGGGATAAGCCTAGCAGATGGCGGGTCATCCCTGCTTCGAGGAGGTCATAAGCATCGCGCTGTGCCCAGCGACCTTCAGCCGAACTTCCACCGTAGAGGCGCTTCATTGCGTCGAAGAGCGACATCTTGGTCAGCGATCCACCGGCAAGCTCCTGCGCGATTTCATCGATGGCCTGATCAAGGCGGGTGTCGAACTGGGTGAAGAGATCGGTCATGCGCTGCTCCTGATGCTGATGCGCATCAGAGCATCCCCCTCCCCTTCTGCCCCGACAGCGCGAAGCCTGGAATTGCGCTAAGGGCGCAGACCAAGGTCCAGCTAGGAAAAGCGGCCGAGATTTCAGCCTCACGGCAAGAGAGATTCGTAGGCCAAATATGGCCATTAATTTGACCAAAGGTAGAATATCGGCCATATATGGCCAATGCTATTCACTCTACAAGATCAGCTGACGCACCTCGGTATGCGGATCAAGGCCCGCCGCCTGGCCCTCGATCTTACCCAGCAAGCGGCAGCTGCCAAAGCAGGCGTGGCCCATAGAACATGGCGGCGGATGGAGACCGAAGGCAGGGCGTCCATCGAAGACCTTGTTCGCGCTGCCATTGCACTGCGCTGCGATGAGGGCATCGTCGCGCTGTTTCCTCAAGTTCCGGCGACCAGCATGGATGAACTGCTTGCACAGCAGCGCCAGGCAGCCAAGCGGCAGCGCCAGCGTGCCAGCGGGCGCTCAGGCGGAATTGGGTCATGAAGCTGGCTCCGGGAACGCCTTTGGCGATTGGACTGCTGACCGACGAGACTGCAGCGCCGCGTTCTGTCGGCAGGCTGGCGATGGATGGGGGCCTGGCTCAGCTCGAATGGTCGGCAGAGGTCATCGCTGCGCGCCTTCGGATATCTCCGCTTCACTATCCAGCTGAGCCCGGCCTGCACCCTGCCCGCAGCCGAATGTTCGAGGGCCTCCACGGTTTCCTGTCGGACTGCCTGCCCGACGCCTGGGGCATGCTGCTGTTGAAGCGGCGCCTTCAAAGGATGGGTCACCGGTTCGAAGACCTTGATGCGGTCGACCGGCTCGCCCTCGTGGGCACAAGGGGTCGAGGTGCCCTCGTCTTCCAGCCCGAAACGCTTGGGTTCGAAGCTTCATTTACCATCGATCTCGATGCTCTGGCTGATGAATCCCGCCAGGTTCTGCTCGGCGAGGAGACAGAGCTCGAAGCGCTGCTGGCACGCCTGGGCGGCGGCTCAGGCGGAGCACGGCCGAAAGTTCACGTGGCGATCGACGCAGACGGCAAGCTTTCCGCCGGAGACGAGCTCGCAGCAGTGGGAAGCGAGAACGCGGGTGCGGAATGGATCGTCAAGTTTGCAGCGACCAATGACCCTGCCGATATCGGGCCATTGGAGGAGGCCTACGCCCGGATGGCACGCGCCGCAGGGATTGTTATGGCAGAGACGCGATTGATCCCGTCGGCGAACGGTCCAGGTCATTTCGCGACAAGGCGCTTCGATCGACTGGCACCGGGCAAGCGGCTACACATGGTCAGCCTCGGCGGAGCGCTTGAAGCGTCGCCGCATATGCCCAGCGTCGACTACGACGGGTTCCTGAAGGCGACCTTGGCCATCACCCACAGCATGGCAGACGTCGAGCAGGCCTTCCGGCGCATGGTCTTCAACGTGCTTGCGCGAAACCGTGACGACCATGTTCGCCAGCACGCCTACCTGATGGACGACCAAGGGAACTGGCGGCTCGCGCCGGCCTTCGACCTCACCTTCTCGAACGGTCCCGGCGGCGAGCACTACATGGCTGTGTTGGGCGAAGGCCGCACCATAACCCGCGAGCATGTCGAGAAGCTCGCAAAGGTCCATGGGGTTTCGCCGAAGCGCACGGCTTCCATCGTAGACGACGTGCGTGCAGCGCTTTCCGACTGGACGTCATATGCGCGTGACGCGGGGGTCGGGATATCTATGGCTCCGGTGTCAGAGGGTTTAGGTCTGGTGGCGCAAGAGTTTGGTTGAGGGTGGCTTGGCTAACCGAAAGCCGACAGTGCCCCGCTGAGGCAGGTTCCGACCCAGACCTAGTCACTCAGATCAGCAAAAGCGAACGTCTGCTTCTGTCAGATGCTGCCGACAGAATGTGTCGAAGCAAGTCATCAGCTTTGAGCGATAAAACTTGGTCGTTCGCCGGTTCAGCGCACTAGCAGAAGGCCGCCGCTTGTTCCGCGATGCAGACGCCGTTGACGCTTATCGCTATGCCAACGAATGCACGACTGCAGGGAGACCGCAAAGGTGCGCATTCAGAAGTCACGCCCTACAGGCAACAAACTAGTGACAGGGTTTGCGATCGGTCGGGCGATATCAGTTGGATCGCTATTCACAAGACGCTTATAATCGATAATAATTGATTATGGGCGTCAGGATTTTCTGATGCCACCACCGTGGAAGGGAGGTGTGCACGCCATGAATGTCGAGCAAATATTTGAGGTTAAAGGCAAAAGGGTGCTGATTACCGGCGGATCAGCCGGGATAGGCGAAATGATCGCACGCGCCTTCGTCGACAACGGAGCGAAGGTCTACATCTCTTCTCGCAAAGCCGAGGTTTGCAATTCGCTAGCAGCTGAGCTGAGCCGAAACGGCAAGTGCTACGCATTGCCCGCTGATGTTGGGACCATGGCCGGCGTGAGGCAACTAGCCAGCGACTATCGCGCCAAGGAACCTCGGCTTGATATACTCATCAACAATGCCGGCGCCACCTGGGGCGAAGATCTCGACAACTATTCTGAAGCTGGGTGGGATAAGGTCGTGGACCTGAACCTAAAAGCGGTGTTCTTCCTTGCGCAGGCGCTGCTCGCTCCTTTGCGGGAAGCGGCGGCTGCACCGGATTATGCGCGCATCATCAACGTGGCATCCGTCAATGGCCTACGGCCACCGGCGCTGGAGACCTATGCCTACTCTGCATCTAAGGCTGGATGCATTATGCTGACGCGGCATCTCGCGAAGCGCCTCGCCCCCGAACGTATCCTGGTGAACGCCATCGCCCCTGGCCCATTTGCGACGCGGATGATGGCTGCGACACTATCGGAACATGGCGAGGCGATCCGCGCGTCGAACCCGCTCGGCCGAGTGGGTGAACCGGAAGAAATAGCAGGCGTTGCCCTCTTCCTTGCCTCTCGTGCCTCGACCTACACTGTCCGTCGTCAGAACAT
>NZ_APCQ01000484.1:0-10785 GCF_000410615.1 Novosphingobium sp. B-7
GGTGACGCAGGTGGCGCTGGCGACCACGCGCCCGTCGCGCCAGCCCTGGGCGACGAGATGGCCAGGGGCATAGACCGGGGAGAAGCGCGCGACGCCATCATGCACCGGCGCGCGGGCCAGTTCGCGGCCATCAAGGTGCAGCGACACGAGATCAGCATTGCTGGCGACCAGGATCGGCACGGCGCGGCCCTCTTGCCCCGGAAAGGTCCAGTGCGGCCAGATCGCGATGACCGGCGTGGCGCTCCACAGCGCGCGGCGGATGTGAAACCCGCTTTTGGCAAAGCCGCACAGGTCCATCGCGCCAAAGAAGCTCGACGTGCTGGGCCAGCCAAACGGGGTTGCCTCGCCGCGATAGTCGAAACCGGTCCACAGGAAGCCGCCGGCCAGCCACGGGCGCTGGGCGATGAAGGCCCAGGCGGCGCTGTTGGTCTGGCCCCAGGGGACGGCGGTCATGTCATCATCGGCGATCAAGTGCCGCGCGGCATCGCCCGTCGCCGCGCCGCGCGTCATCAGGGCAGAGGTATCTTCGCTGCTGAGCAGTGGGCGGGTGGGATGGGCGGCGTGATAGGCATCGATACTGCCGCGCCCATAGTTGAAGCCGACCACATCGAGCATGTCGGCAATGTTGGGCTCTGCCTCCATCGCGCCGTTGAGCGCGGCGGTGACCGCGCGGGTTGGATCGAGCGCGCGGACCAGCGCTTTCATCCGCGTGATCATGGCCACGCCGATGCCGCTGGCCTGGATCGATTCCTCGTTGCACAGGGACCAGGCAATGACGCTGGCATGGTTGCGGCCCAGGCGCACCAGCGCGGCCAGGGCATCGAGCGTATCGGGCGCGGCCGACAGCGTGCGGTTTTCCGCCAGGATCATCACGCCAAGACGATCTGCCGCTTCGAGCAGTTCGGGCGCGGGGGCATGGTGCGCGGTGCGCAGCGCATTGCCGCCCATCTCGCGAATGCGGCGCAGGCGATAGTCCCACAGGCTGTCGGGCACGGCAACGCCGACGCCGGCGTGATCCTGATGCGCGCAGACGCCCTTGATCGGGCAAGGCTCGCCGTTGAGCAGCATGCCGCGATCCGCGTCGAACCGCACGGTGCGCAGGCCCAGCGCGCAGCTTTCCTGATCGGCCAGCACGCCATCGGCCAGCACGCGCGTTTCCAGGCGATAGAGCGCGGGATCGGCTGGTGACCAAAGCCGTGGGCGCGGCACGGCCAGCGTGAGCGCAGCCTGCGCCTGCCCCTGAGCGGGCAGAGTGAGCGCGGCCTGCGCGGTGGCGACAGGGGTGCCATCGGGCGCCGTGAGGCGCGCGGCAACGGTAACGGCGGCATCGGCCGCGCTGGAATTGGCCAGATCGAGCGTGAGCGGAACGGCCCAATCGCTGGTCGTCGCCGCGCCGTCGCCGTGGCCCAGCGGATGGGGCCGCGTGACCAGGCCGTGGCGCACGATGTGCACCGGCGCGCGGCGTTCGATCCACACATGGCGATAGAGGCCCGCGCCTTCGTACCACCAGCCTTCGCTGTCTTGCGCGTCAACCTGCACGGCGATGGTGTTGGGTTCTTCACCAAAGCGGGCGAAGGGCAACAGGTCTATGACCAGCGGGGTGTAACCGCCGAAATGGCGCGCGGCGAGCGTGCCGTTGATCCACACCGTGGCGTTGGTGGCGATGCCATCGAACACCAGATCGAGCGAGCCCTCGCGCCAGGCGGGATCGAGCAGGACGCCGCGCCGATACCAGGCAATGCCGCGCGGGCGATAGGCCTGGTCGGGATTGGCCGCCGGATCGGGTGCCTGGCCCAGGGCGAAATCGTGCGGCAGGGTGACCATGGCCCAATCGCCATCGTCGCAATCCTCCGCCGCGCCGCCCGTGGCATTGCCCGCCTTGGCATGGGCATAGGCGGCTTCGTGATCGCGCAGCGGGGCAAAGGGAATGTCGCCGGCGTGAAAGCGCCAGTCTGCCTCAAGCGATAACCGGCGGCGGGGACTGTCAGGCTGTGGAGGCGCCCCCGCCGCCGGGGCGGCAAGCGCCTGGGCAACGATCGGGGATCGGGCCAGCGCGGCAGCCATTGCCGCCGTGCTGGCCAGGATCGTGCGCCGGCTTGCCGACAGCATCACTCAACAGTGCTGGCAGGTGGGATCGAGCAGATCGTGCAGCAGGGCGCCGGTTGGGTCCCATTCGCCGATCGCCGGGTGGATCAGCAGCGCTTTGCGCGCGGTGGGCCGTTCGCCGGTGAGCGCCGCATCGATCGCGGCGCGTTCATAGGCCTTGATGCCGTGAACCAGGCCGAGTGCCACATCGGGCAGCGGGTCGATAGGCAGCGGGGTGATGCTGTTGGCATCGATCCGGCTGCTGGTTTCGACGATATCGCCGGCCGGCAGGTTGGGCAGGGCGCCGTGGTTGCGCGTGTTGACCACGATCGTGGCGGGCTTGGCGCCAGTGAGCGCGCTCATCACGTCGATCGCGATGCGGTGATAACCGCTGGCGACGCGGAACGGATCGATGTGGAACGTCGCCTCGGGATCGAAGGCAGAGCCGCCTTCGGCCTCGAGCTTCATGTAGGAGCCGGAGCGGCGGTTGAGATAGGCGGCATAGGCGGCAATCGCGCCCGGCCCGTCGTCTGCGCCCAGGCGATCGCGCAGCGTTTCGATCAGCGTGACGTTGAGCGCTTCCACTTCGGTGCCACGGCTGGAGCCGTGGCGCTGCTGGTTGGCCAGGGCGCGGCGGCGCTCGTAATAGAAGAACAGGTATTCGGTGGGGATCAGGCGCAGCGCGCGGATCATCGCCTTGTCGAACACCGGGGCGGAATAGAGCTGGTCGAGCACGGCATCGTCGGCCAGCACGCGGTCGAACACGTCCTCGCCATGCAGGCGGATGCCGCGCACCCAGCCCAGGTGATTGAGGCCGACATAATCGCATTCCACGTCGGCCAGTGTGGCGCCCAGCGCATGGGCGATGTTGTGGAACAGTTCGGTGGGCGTATCGCAGATGCCGACGATCTTGGCATCGGTGTGGTTGGCGATCGCCTGGGTGATCAGGCCGGCCGGATTGGTGAAATTGACGATCCACGCGTCGGGCGCGTGGCGCTGGACCAGGCGGGCCTGCTCGATTGCGATCGGCACGGTGCGCAGCGCCATGGCGGCGCCCGCCGGGCCAGTGGTTTCCTGGCCGGGAAAGCCATGCTCGATCGCGGTGCGTTCATCGGCGGCGCGGCCGGCAATGCCGCCCACGCGGATCGAGTTCATCACGAACGAGGAGCCCTCGATCGCGTCTTCGATGCTGGTGGCCTCGCGCACGATCAGGTCGCCGCCTTCGGCGCGCACGATGGCGCGGCCCAGCGCGGCCATGATCGCCAGGCGATCGGCATCGGGATCCCACAGCACCAGTTCGCGCGCGCCGAGCGCCTGGGCGGCATCGTTGACGCCGAACGTAACCAGCGGCGTGCGGACACCGCCGCCGCCGATCAGGGTCAGCTTGCGATCAGTCGTGGAGGGCATAGTTGCGGTCATGAACAGTCCAAAGCTCCTGTGCATCGGGGATGCCGCCAAGCGCCCCCGGCTTGCGGGTGGAAAGGGCGCCGGTGATGCAGCCGCGTTCGAGACGGCGGCGCAAGGGCGCGGCATCGAGCAGCGCATCAATGAAACCGGCATCGAAGGCATCGCCCGCGCCCGTGGCATCGACCGCCTGCACCACCGGCGGGCGCACGTGGACGATCTCGCCATTGTCGAGCGCGGCGGCACCGCGCGCGCCCAGCTTGAGCAGCGGGTTGCGGATGCCAATGCGCGCGGCGTGATCGAAATAGGTGCCAACGTCGGTGCTGCCGAACAGCAGTTCGGCCTCTTTCTCGTTGGGCATCAGGTAATCGACCTGGGTGATCGTCGGGCGGTTGACCGGGCTGGCCAGCCATTCGGGCTGATAGCCCATGTCGAGTGAGGTAGTGATCCCGCGCGCGGCGAGCAGCGGCAGCACGACCTGCGCCACGGTGTGCGGCACCGGCATGGCGAAGTGGACGTGCGATGCGGCGCAGAGCGTGGCCAGCCCATCGCCCATGGCCAGCGCGCCGACGGCGGAATTGACGCCGATGTGGGTGAAGAACGAGCGGTCCTGCGGCGTGGAGATCGAGATTGTCGTGCCGGTAAAGCCATCGCCGATGCGGATGCCATCGAAGGCCACGCCATAGCCGGCCAGGCGCTGTTCGAACCAGGCGCGATCATCCGCGCCGATCAGGCCTACCACGCCCACCTTGCGGCCAAGCCGGGCAAGGCCACAGGCGGTGGCGATGGTGCCGCCACCCATTTCGCGGGTATAGGCATCGGTGGTCACTTCCTCGCCGGGCAAGGGCCAGGCGGGAAAGCCGCTGAAGATATGATCGACATAGATTTCGCCAACCACGGCGACATCGAAGCGGACGGTCATGGGCGGGAAGCCTTTAGCGAGGAAAATGGCCACTGGCGCGTGCGGCGCGCCATGGCGAGGAACAGCGCGCTGCCCACGGCGATCATCGCCACCCCGGCGAGGATATGCAGCGGGCGCGCGGTGGTGACGATATAGGCCCAGCCCGCCAGGGTGATGATCACCGGCAGCGGATAGAGCGGCATGCGGAACTGGCCGGGCGCGGCCTGCGGGTTTTGGCGGCGCAGCAGGACCACGGCGACGCATTGCGCGGTATATTGGAACATCGTCTGCACCACGATCATCACCGCGATCAGCGTATCGAGCGACACCAGGCAGGCGAGGGCCGAGGCCAGGCCCATGAACAGCAGTGAAACCGCCGGTACATCGCCACGCGCATTGGTGCGGGCGAACACGGCGAGGAAATCACCGGCGCGCGCGGCGGCAAAGGGCACGCGCGAGGCGCCGAGCAGGTTCATCAGTGCCGAGGCCCAACTGGCGATGAGGATCAGCACAGTCACGATGCGGCCACCGGTGGGGCCATAGATCGCGGCCATGAAATCGGCCACCACGGCCTGCGAATGCATCGCCTGCTGCCAGGGCAGCACGCCCAGGATCGCCAGGTTCAGGCCGATATAGAGCAGCGCGACGAGCGGGATCGACAGCAGCACGGCGCGCGGGATGTTGCGGCGCGGCTCGACCACTTCATCGCCGAGCATGCAGATCGTGTTGTAGCCGCCGTAATCATAGACGCCGATCAGCGTGGCCGCGCCCAGGCCCATCCAGAACCCGCCGTTGATGGCAAAGGCATGGGGCGGAAAGGAAAAGGCGCGCGCGGCATCGAAATGCACCGCGCCCGAGGCGATGATCCACAGGCACGAGCCGATGACGATCACGCTGGTGGCGACCGAGAGCACGCCGATCGCGCGGATATCGCGCCACAACAGCCCGAGGTTGACGAGGCAGACCGTGGCGGCGATCGCCGCCAGCGTCCAGGGCGACAGGCCCGGCTCAAGCCAGGTGAGATAATGGGCCATGCCCACCGTGCCCGAAGCGATCGACATCGGCCCGATCAGCAGCGTCTGCCAAAGGTAGAGAAAGCCGAACAGGCGCCCCAGGCCCTGCGGGCCGAACGCCTCGCGCAAGTAATGGAACGACCCGCCTGAGCGGGGCAGGGCCGAGCCGAGTTCGGCCCAGACAAAGCCGTCGCACAGGCACAATACGGCGCCGAGTAGCCAGCCCAGCAGGGCCTGTGGCCCGCCCATGGCGGCCAGCGCCAGCGGAATGGTGATGAACGGGCCCACGCCGATCATGTTGAGCATGTTGGCCGATAGCGCGCCGGCAAACGTCATGCGCGCGCGCCCTGCGGGCGGCGTGCCGATAGCGGTGATGGGTGCCGTGCTCATCGCCATATTAATCAGGAAATGCCATGATTACGTCAATATGAAAATTTTATTCCATGATGAAATGTTGCATCGCCGATCCACTGGCATATACCGGCCAGGACAGTGGAGACAGCGATGACCGCCTCGCAAGACAATGCCCCCGATGCTGCGGCAGACGGCGATGGACTGCCCGGCAGCGCCGATGCGCTGCGTGACATGATCCTGGCGCGTTACGACGGCATGACCAAGGTGTTGCAGCAGGTCGGCCGCTATGTCCTCGATCATCCCGAAGACATGGCGCTGCTCACGCTCAACGAACTGGCCGAGCGTTCGGGCACGCAGCCATCGGCGATCGTGCGCTTTGCCAAGGCGCTGGGCTTTACCGGGGCAGGGCCGATGCAGCGCCTGCTGCGCGACAGCCTGATCGCGCAGAACAGCGCGCTGGGCTATAGCGAGCGGGTGCACCAGTTTGGCGCGGCGGTGGAGGATTCGGTTTCGGCCGGGGGCATCGGCGCGCTGATCGACGAATTTGCCGAGGGCGACATCATGGCCCTGCAGAACACGCGGGCGATGGTGGGCCGCGAAGGGCTGGCCAATGCCGTGGCGCTGATCGCGGCGGCGCGGGTAGTGCATGTGGTCGGCATGCGCCGCGCCTTTCCGGTGGCGGCCTATCTGGCCTATGCCGTGCCGCAGGCGGGCAAGCCGACCATGCTGGTCGATGGCGTGGGCGGCCTGGCGGCGCAGCAGTTGCGCGCGATCGGGCCGGACGACGTGCTGATCGCGATCAGCTATCACTCCTATGCCCCGGAAACGGTGTCCGCGGTGGAAGTGGCCTGCGCGGCGGGCGCCAAAGTCCTGGCGATTTCTGACAGCCTGCTCAGCCCCATCGCCAAGCGCGCGGCGCAGACCCTGCTGGTGCGCGAATCCGAAGTGCGCGGCTTTCGCTCGCTATCCTCATCGCTGTGCCTGGCGCAGGCGCTGGTGGTGGGGCTGGCCTATGACCAGCAGCGCAGCGTGGCTGCAGGGGCACCCGGCAGCGGCGGCGATGCCTCGTGACAAAGCGATGGCCTGCTGTGGCGCGACCGTCGCAATTCTGAAATTTTTATATCAAAAAAATTAGAAACAGAAAAATCATATTGACAGAAGACGGGCAATACCATTCCATACGCTCAACGCCCGAAACGTGGCGAGAGGGATATGGGGGTTTGTGAAATGATCGGAATGCTCTGCCGGTCGCGTCTGCTGCTCAGCGGATCGACCATGATGCTGGCCCTGGCGGCACAAACGCCGGCCACCGCCCAAACCCTTCCCGCCACGGCGCCGGCACCCGCCGGTGCGACGGCGGGCACCCCGGCCGAGAGCGAGGCCCAGCTGGGCGCAGGCATCGTGGTGGTGGGCAACCGCTACCAGGCTGCAACGCTGCAGATGCGTTCGGCCAACACGGTCAATGTCATTTCCGCCCAGGATCTTGAGCACACGGCCGTGCACAACGTGGCCGAAGCGCTGGGCACGGTGCCGGGCATCAACGTGATGAACACCGGTTCGGCCTTTGCCGGCGGCGTCGACGGCGCCTCCCGCGGGGAGGGCATGTTCGTTTCGGTGCGTGGCCTCAATTCCGAATACAACATCAACCTGATCAACGGCGTGTCGGTGGCGCAGGGCAATCCCTATAGCCGCGGCGTCCAGCTCAGCCTGCTGCCCCCGTCGGGCCTGCAGACGATCATCGTCAACAAGACCTCGCAGCCCGACATGCTGGGCGATGCTATCGGCGGCACGATCGATTTCCGCACCCCTTCGGCGTTCGACTATGCAGCGGATTCGCGCGGGTCGGTCACGATCGGCGGCCGCGTGGAAAGCCGGGCGCGCGCCTATGGCCAGAATGGCCTGGGCTGGAACGCGGGGGCGGACTATTCGCGCAAGTTCGGCGCGGATCACCAGTTCGGCGTCTATGTCAGCGGCTTTTACGATATCCGCCACTTTGCCAACAGCCTGGTGGGCGGCGTGCAGGAATCGGGCTGCTGCGACAACGGCTATGACTTTGCCGTGCAGGATGCCGCCGGCAACAGCGCGCCCGGCCTCGATCCGGCTGCCAACCTGATCCAGACAGCGGCCAACTTCGGCCTGTCGAGCGGCTATACCGAACGCTTTGGCGGCAACGGTACGTTCGACTGGCGTCCCGATGAAGATACCTCGATCTATCTGCGCGCCAGCTATGCCCGCGCCAAGACCGACCAGAACAGCCAGTTGACCCAGATCGTGGGGGTCAACAAGCAGGACGGGTCGAACGGCACGGCATTGGGCAACGGCACCTATGCCCCGGTGATCGGCGCGGTTCAGGCGCGGTTCTGGTATGAAACCAACCCGGCGATCGCCACGCTCGGCACCGTGCAGCTGGGCATGGACAAGCACGCCGGCAAGCTGACCGTGTCGCCCAGCCTGTTCTACAGCTGGGGCAGCAACGCGCGGCCCAACCACATCGAAGTGGCCGGGCGCTATGCTCCGGTGGCTTATGGCGGCTCCACCCTGTTCGGCTATGACAATGGCTATCCCGTGCCGCTGCTGCCCACCACCGTGCGCAACCAGCTCAACAATATCAGCGGCATGCCCGCCAATGGCGGCCCGCCGGAATATACCCCGCAGACCAGCTTCCAGCGCAAGGGCGGCGGCAAGATCGACCTCAAGCTCGATTTCGATGGCGGCCATCTCACGTTCCTGAAGGCCGGCTTCCGCGTGGAAACCAGCCACCGCGAAATCACCAACCGCGATTACACCGTGCCTGGCTATGGCAATGCCGCCACGCTGGGCGATCTGGGCGTGATCAAGCAGATCTATCCGGCGGTCTGGCCCAAGCGCTATACCTGGCAGGTGCCGGTGATCGACCAGGGCAAGGTCTTCTCGCTGTTCAACCAGCTGGGCGGCGCCACCGACGCGACGATCGATACCTGCGGATCGAACCCGATCAACAGCTACAACTGCAACACGCAAAAGGCCAACGAGACGGTCTGGGCCGGCTACGTCATGGGCCAGCTGCAGTATGGCAACCTGGAGATCGTGCCCGGCGTGCGGTACGAGCACACCGACATCAAGAACGTGTTCTGGGTGACGCCGACCGACAATGGTACCACCGCGACCGGCGCGTTCGGTTCGAACAAGGCCAAGTTCGATGCGGTGCTGCCCAGCATTGCCTTTACCTATCGCGACAATGGCGGGGCGGTCTATCGCGCCTCGGCCTGGACCAGCTATGTCCGTCCGCCGTTCCTGCAGCTGGGTGGCGGCGCTTCGACCAACGTGTCTGGCGGGGTGACCACCATCACCCAGGGCAACCCCAACCTCAAGGCGATCCGCGCGATCAACCTCGATGCATCGGGCGAATGGACCATTCCGGGCGGCGGCCACGTGATGCTGGCCGGGTTCTACAAGCACCTGGCGCACTATATCTATGACAACGGCAGCAGCGCCGGGATCGTGACCGGCAGCAATGCCGGCGTCACCACCGGCACGGTAACCTATCAGCCGCAGAACGGTGGATCGGGCCATGTCTATGGCATCGAGCTGCAGGCGCGGCAGAAGTTTTCGGCATTGCCCGGCCTGCTTTCCGGCCTGGGCGTGGCGGTGAACTTTACCCGGCAGTGGACGCGGGTTGACGTGCTGGGCGATGGCACGCGCATGGACCGCATCCAGAACGCGCCCGAAGTCATGGCCAATGGCCAGGTCTTCTTCGAAAAGGGCCCGGTCTCGCTTGACGTGAACTACAGCTATGCCGGCGATTATGTCTCGATCTACGACACGCTGGGCAAGAATGCGACGTGGGACGACGTGTGGGTGCGCCCGGTGAGCCGCGTGGACGTGCATGCCGGCTATACCTTCAGCCGCATGTTCAAGCTGGACCTGTCGATCGCCAACCTGTTCAACACGCCCAGCTATTGGTCGCACATCGGGCAGCACAGCCTGGCGATTTCCGATATCGTCAATTCGGGAACCACCTCGCTGGTGACGGCGACGATGAAGTTCTGATCATTCCTTCCCGCCTGCGGGCGGTATTTCGGGGAAGGGGCCGGGCAGAAGGGGGCTGCCCGGCCCCTTTTCTGCCCTGGCAGCAGGAGAAGATGATGAAGCCCACGCGTCGCGACATGCTCAAGGGATCGGCCGGCCTGGCCGGAACGCTGGCCAGCGGGATTGCGCAACAGGCCGCTGCGCTCTCGCAAGCCGCGCCCGACGCGGCGCTGGCCCTGGTCGATCCGACGATCGGCACGGGCGGCCATGGCCATGTGACGCCGGCGGCCACGGTGCCGTTCGGCATGGTCCAACTGGGCCCGGATACCGACAATGCGCGGTGGGACGCGTGTTCGGGCTATCACCATGACGATACGACGCTGCTGGGTTTTTCCCACAACCACCTGAGCGGCACGGGCGTGGGTGACCTGATGGACGTGCTGGTGGTGCCGCGCACCGGGCCGGTGGTGCTGTCTCCCGGCACGCGGGCCAAGCCGCAGGGCAGCTATCGCCAGCGCTTTGACCATGCCGACGAGACGGTCGAGCCGGGCTATTACGCGGTGCACTTGCGCGAGAGCGGCATCGGCGTGGAATTGACCGCGACAGCGCGGGTGGGGCTGCACCGCTACCACTTTGCCCAGGCGGGGCACCTGCTGATCGACCTGGCCCACGGCGCGCGGGACGAGCCGGACGAGGCGAGCATTGCCGATGATCCATCGGGCCCGACCAAGGTGACCGAGGCGAGCCTGCGCCTGGCCGCGCCCGACCTTATCACCGGCAGCCGCCGCGTGCACCAGTGGGCCGATGGGCGGCAGATCCATTTCGCGCTGCGCCTGTCGCGCCCGGCGGCGCAAGTGCGCTTTTTCAGCAACGACGCGCCGCTGCCAGAGGGCGCCACGCAGGTGGCCGGGGCAAACCTGAAAGCCGCCGTGATGCTGCCCGATGCCGCGCAGGCGCCGGTCCTGGTCAAGGTCGGGCTATCGGGCGTGGACGTGGCAGGCGCGCTGGCCGCGCTCGATG
>NZ_APCQ01000477.1:0-1974 GCF_000410615.1 Novosphingobium sp. B-7
GGTCGCGCGCGGCGGCAACCACGTCATCGCCGCGTTCGAGCGCGGCATCGAGTTCGGCCCGCGTGGTGCGATCGAGTGCGCCGCGCGCGGCCACGGCCTGAAACCGCAGGATCAGGCCCTGCACCCCTTGCAGCAGGGTATCGTGCAATTCGCGCGCGATGCGCTCGCGCTCGGCGATCTGGCCCTCGCGCTTGGCCTTGGCGCGCGCGATCAGCACGCCGGTGCGCTGGCGATAGAGCGCCTGGGCCACGAACAGCACCAGCGCGGCAACGGCGAGGCGAAACCAGGTGGTCTGCCAGAATGCCGCGCGAATGGTGAACGTCAGCGCGGCGCCCTGCGGCTGCCAGGCGCCCTCGCGGTCGGTGGTCTGCACGTCAAAGCGATAGGTGCCGGGCGCCAGGTTGGCATAGGAGATATCCTGCGCGGTGCCGTTGGCCACCCAGCCATCGTCCAGCCCGCCAAGCCGCACGCGAAAGCGCCGCTGCGCCGGGGTGGCAAGATCGAGCACGCCATAGCGGATGGTCACCTGCGTCGTCCCCACCGGCAGCGCCAGGCCTGGCCGCGCTGGCCATTCGTGGCCATTGGCGCCCAGCGCGCGCACGAACAGCGAAAAGCGGGTTTCGGGCAGGGGATTGGCCCAGGGCAATGCTTCAAGCACGCCTTGGCGGGTGAGGGCAAAGACGCGATCGTGCCCATCGCGCACGATCTGTTCGCCCGCGCCGGCCTGGGGCAGGGCGATGCGGCGATCGTCATCATCAAACGTGACGTGCGGGATCGGCCGCGTCGGGTTGGCAAAGGCTTGGGTGAGCGCGGCGGTGCTGACCCGCGACAGGCCGTGATAGCCGATCAGCCAGGTCTGGCCAGCGGCGGTGGACACCACCCCGCGCGTATCGAACAGCCAGGGATGATCGCGCGCGTCGAGGATCTGCACGCCCTTGTCATCCAGGCGCAGCAGGCCGGTGGTGCCGCCTATCAGCACATCGTCAGCGCGCACGCTGAGCGTGCCGGGCCGCTCGAACCCGATCTTGCTGCCATCCCAGGTGCTGAGCGCACCATGATCGAGCCGGGCGATGGTGCGCCGATCGAGGATCATGACCAGGCGCCCCTGCCGGTCGAAGGCCAGGCTTTGCGGCTGGCCGAGCCGGGGGTCGAGCGCCACCGGTTCCAGCCGTGCCCCCACCTGGTGCAACAACCCCAGGCCGCTGGGCGAAAGCCACAGCGCGCCAGTGGCATCGGCGGCGCAATCCTTCACTTCCAGCACGTGCCGGGGCAGGGGAAGCGTCTGGCCACGGTGCGGCCCGGCCACCACCTGGGCATGATCCGGGCTGATTGCCCAGACATCGCCATTGGCGCCCGCGCACAGGCCCATGACCCACGGTGGCACCTGGGCCAGCGGGCGCGGCGCCTGGTCGGGATCGATCTGGTACACCGCCGCATCGTTGGCAAGATAGACGCGGCCACCCTGGGCCGTGGCCAGGAGACCGCTGCCGCCGCGCGGCGCCATATTCGGCAGCACGCGCAGCGGTGAGGGAGAAAACCGGTCAAGCCCGCGCTCTGTCCCCACCCAGACATTGCCATCGCGATCAGCCAGGATCGGAGATGCGCGATCAGAGGTCAGGCCCTGCTCCTCGCCGATCCGCTCCACCGCGCCATTGCGCGGCCAGATCGCCACCAGGCCCGAAATCGCCGTGGTGGCCCAGATCCGCCCGAACGGATCGGCTACGGCGCGATAGAAGTTGGCCGGCGGCAGCGCGGTGCCCGGCACGACAAGCCGAGCGGCGGCGCCGCGATCCGGCACGCGGCGCAGACCGTGGGAATCGATGAGATAGAGCGCATCGTCGGGCGCCTGCACCATGGCGCCGCCGCCCGACACGGTGAGCGGCACCGCCGTGGGGTGAAAGGGGCCCGGCCCAATCGGCCAGCGGAACGGCTGCCCGCCCCAGGTGACGAACCACATGTCCCCCTGGCGCGAAA
>NZ_APCQ01000476.1:0-5844 GCF_000410615.1 Novosphingobium sp. B-7
CTGGCCATCGGCAAACAGCAGCGTGCCGGCCCCCTCGCGGATATAGGCCAGGCGGTGGGCCGGGTTGCGGCGCAGCGCCACGCCCTGCGCCAGCAGCGCGGCGACATCGGCCGGGTCTGCCGCCGTTTCGGGGCGCCAGTCGGTATCGGCGTATTTGGCCTGGGTGTTCATCTGGCCAAACCAGCGGGCAAAGGCCGCGCGATCGCCCAGCGCTTCCAGCGTCATGGCGTGCAGCCGGTCGAGCGCGGCCGGGGTGATCTCTCCGGGGTGATCCTGCAGGACGAGATCGGGATCGGCATAGCGATCGGCCTCGTGATCGGGCGCCGCTTCCAGTTGGTCGGCCACATGGGCGCCCCAGCCCTCCACCAGTTCGGCGCGCGAGGGGGCGCGAAACCCGATCGAATAGGTCATGCAATCATCGCCCAGCGCCACGCCATCGTGGGCAAAGCCGGGCGGGACATAGAGAATGTCGCCCGGTTCCAGCACCCAATCGCCAGTGGCGGCAAAATCGTCGATCAGGGCAAGATCGGCATGCTGCTGGCGCGGTGTGGCGGCATCGCAGCGCGGACCCACGCGCCAGCGCCGCCGGCCCAGCCCCTGGATCAGGAACACGTCATACTGGTCGAAATGCGGCCCCACCCCCGCGCCGTCGGTGGCATAGCTGATCATCACGTCATCGATCCGCCAATCGGGCACGAAGCGGAACGGCGCGATCAGATCGGCCACCTGCGGCACCTGCTGGTCCACCGCCTGGACCAGCAGCGTCCAGGGATCGGCGCCCAGGCTGGCAAAGCGGTCTTCGGGCAAGGGCCCGTGTTCCAGCACCGGCCCGCCCGCGCCGCGCACGATCAGGCGCGATTCCACCCCGGTTTCGCAGGCCAGGCCGGCCAGTTCGTCGGGATCGAGCGGATTGTGCCACGCCCCCCACGGATTGCGGATCAGCATGGGCTGCTTTTGCCAGGCAGTGGCGAGGAACCGGGCGATATCGAAGTGGGCAAGGTGCATGGCGCCGCTCATGCGCCGATGCACCGCCCCTTGTCAAAAGGTGGCCCGTCACCCGGGCTGCCAAGCTTGAATTTGCCGTGCCGCCGTTCCATGCAGGGCCAGCAGGAGACGATATGGCCAAGCGCGCAAAAGCCGAACAGGCAGAGCCTTCAGAAGCAGTTATCGAACAATTGACCACCGGATCGGGCGCCCCCAGCAACGATCCGCGCGCGCTGGAAAAGGCGCTGGGCCTGCGTGTGCGCCAGTTGCGCCGCCAGCAGGATCTGTCGGTGGCCGATCTGGCCACCGCTGCCGGGCTTTCCACCGGCATGCTCTCAAAGATCGAGAACGGGCAGATTTCCGCCTCGCTCACCTCGATCCACTCGCTGGCCCAGGCGCTCAGCGCGCCGATCTCGTCGCTGTTCGCCCTGGCCGAAGAGCGGCAGGACTGCTCGTTCGTGGCGGCAGGCGAAGGCGTGAAGATCGATCGGCGCGGCACCAAATCGGGCCACGTCTATCAATTGCTGGGCCACCTGATGCGCGGCGACCTGGTCATCGAACCCTACCTGATCACGCTGTCGGACCGGGCCAGCCCCTATACCAGCTTTTCCCACGCCGGCACCGAACTGATCCACGTGCTGGAAGGCGAACTGTCCTATCGCCATGGCGACCGGCGCTATGACCTCAAGCCCGGCGACACGCTGCTGTTCGACAGCCAGGCCCAGCATGGTCCGGAAACCATGGGGCCGGGCACGATCCGCTATCTGTCGATCATCGCCTATCCGCGCGGGCAGGCGGGGGCCTGACGCGCCCTCGCTCTGCTGGGTAACCGCCGGGCAGGTTAGCCCAGTTCGCTGCGCAGCACGGCGATGTGTTCGGGCCCGATGCCGCAGCATCCGCCCAGGATCGTGGCGCCCTCGGCCGCCCAGGCGCGGGCAAAGGCGGCATAGCCCTGGGGCGTGAGATCGGCGCGAATGGGGCTGAGGCCATTGTTGGCTTCGGCATCGGCGCCCTGCGGGGGAAAGGCATTGGCATAGACGCCGATCGCCACCCCGCTGCCGGCCAAGGCGGCCTTGGCCTGGGCCACGGCGGCAGCCATCACTTCCGGCTGGCTGCAATTGAACAGCAGCGCCTGTGCGCCCAGCCGCAGGGCAGCAGCTGCCGCATCCGCCACGCTTTCGCCCGAGCGCAGCTGCGGGGCTGCGGCCGGGTCTTCATCGGCCAGGGTGAACGAGAGCCACAGCGGCTTGCCCGTGGGTGCGATCAGATCGGCGACCAGTTCCGCCTCGGCAATCGCGGAAAGGGTTTCGGCCTGCCAGTGATCGACATGCGGCGCCAGCGCCGTGACCAAGACCGACAGCACCGCGCGGCTGCGTTCCAGGTCGATCAGGTCGGGGCGATAAGACCCCGAGACCGGGGGCAGCGATCCGGCCACCTTCACGCCACGCGCCGCGGCATCGGCCACCTCGCGCGCCAGGCGCCCGGCCAGTGCCGCCCACTGCGCGCCATGGGCATCGAAGCGGTCCTGCCCGATGTGAAACGGCACCACGGCATAGCTGTTGGTGGTGATCACATCGGCCCCGGCATCGACATAGCGCTGATGCACCTGGGTCACGAACTCAGGCGCCTCGATCAGCGCCAGGGCCGACCATTCGGGCTGGCGGAACGGCGCGCCGCAGCGCGCCAGCTCGCGGCCCGTGCCGCCATCGAGAATGACCAGGCTCACAGGTTCACCGTCAGGCGCAGGTAATACGATCCGCCGTTGATGCCATAGGGCGCCACGTGGGAATAGCGATCGTAGTTGAGCGCCTGGCCGATCGCGGTGGGGATCATGCGCGGATGCACGTCGAACAGGTTGTTGGCGCCCACGCCCAGGCGCACCTGCGGCGTGACGCGATAGCCGATGTCGAGATCGGTGATCACGCGCGCACCGGTATCGATGATGTAATAGGGCTCGGCATAGCCCTGGGCCTGGCGCGCATTGCTGTAGAACGTGTTGCGCAGCGTAAGATCCAACGGACCGCTGCTCCATGCCGCCGCCAGCGAGGCTTTCCACGAAGGCGTGGCGGTGGTGAGATTGGTGCGCTGCACCGCATCGACCAGTGCCAGACCGGCATCGGCCAGAACGGCGGGCGCGGCATGCACGCGGCGGATCGTGGTATCCACGTAAGCCAGCCCCGCATCCCAGCGGATCGTGCCCAGCGCGCCGGCCGGCATCACCCAGCTGGCGGTCATGTCCACACCCTGCGTGCGGGTATCGACGCCATTGGTGAAGAACACCGCGCTGACATTGCCCGGATCGAGCCCGGCGGGGATCGTGGTGCCGTTGGCGGCGATCGCGGCCTGGGCCAGATCGCCATAGAGATAGGCGCTTTCGATGATCCGGTTCTTCACATCGATGCGATAGGCATCGACCGTGATCGACAGGCCATGCACCGGCTCTGCCACGAAGCCCAGGCTGGCGCTGGTGGAGGTTTCCGGCTTGAGCGCGGGCGCGCCCAGCAGGTTGGCGCCGGGCGAGCCGAGCGGCAGCTGGATCGAGGCATAGCCGGTGGTGACCGTGGTGGCCGAATAGTTCTGCTGCGCCAGGGTTGGCGCGTGGAACCCGGTGCTGACACTGCCGCGCAGGGCAAAGCGGTCAGTCACGTCATAGCGGCTGGCGAGCTTGCCGTTGAGGCGGCTGCCCACGCCGTTGTAATGCTCCCAGCGCACCGCGCCCGAAAGCTCCCACGCCTTGACCGGGCGCAGCGTCAGGTCGGCATAGCCGGCCACGCTGTTGCGGTGCACGTTGGCCGCGTCGCTGGGGCGGAAGCCCGGAAACGCCTGAGGCCCGCCGCTGTAGTACGACGTCGGCTCCCCGGCGCGGATCTCATAGGTTTCATAGCGGTTTTCCGCGCCGAACGCGAAAGTGGCCGGACCGGCCAGGCCCAGGTCGAACTGGTGCTTCACATCGAGGTTGCTGGTCCATTCCGACGCTGCAAAGCCGCCGACGTTGAAATCGGTCTGGGCATTGCCGGTGTCGGCCAGCAGATCGGGGTTGATCGTGCTGATATTGCGCAGCTTGACCGTGTCGCGGCCATAGGTGGACGACAGGTCCACCGCCCAGTCGCCATGGCTCTTGATGCCGCCGGTCACGCTGAAATCGTGTTCGTTCAGCGTTTCCTGCGGGGTGAAGCCCTGGGGATAGAGCGCATCGACCGCATCGGAAAACCAGCCGGGCTGGCGCGGGTTTTCATTGGCCCGTGCCTTGCGCCAGGCATAAGTGCCAAAGCTGTAGAAATCGAGGGTTTCGCCCAGCGGGCGGGTATAGTCATAGCCGCCGCTGACCACGACCGAGCGCGGCATGCCCTGCACCTTGGCCGGCTGCACGCCGCCGCTGTCGCCGCTGCGGTTGGTGAAATCCTGATAGCGATAGCCGGCCGACAGATGCAGCACGCCGCCATCCTTGAGGGCGACGCCCTTGTCGGCATTGGCCTGGATCGAGGTGCCATCGCCGGCATAATACTTGCCGCCCTGCACCGAAACGCCGCCCGAATTGGCATCGTCCTTGAGGATGACGTTGATCACCCCGGCAATCGCGTCAGACCCATATTGCGCCGCCGCGCCATCGCGCAGCACTTCCACCCGGCCCACGGCGGCCAGCGGGATCATATCGAGATCGACGACATTGGAGCCCTGCGAGGGATCGCTGTCGGCATAGATGCTGGATGACAGGTGCCGGCGCTTGCCGTTGACCAGGATCAGCGTCTGGCTGGGCGAAAGGCCGCGCAGCGCAAAGGTGCGCGCCAGGGCGCCCACGTCATAGCCCACGGCCGGGGCATTGAACGAAGGCAGCACGCTGCGCAGCGAATCGACCAGGTTGGACTGGCCCGTGGCCGTCAGGGTATCGGCCTTGACCACGTCGATCGGGGTGGCGCTCTGCCGGGCCAGGCGGCCGCTTTCGCGCGTGCCGGTGACGATGATGGCATCGCCGCTGGTGCCGATGTCGGCAGCCGGCGCATCGGCGGCCGGTGCCGGTGCCTGGGGCGCGGCCAGCGCCATGCTGCTGGCCGAGAGGCCAAGGGAAACCAGCGCCAAACGCAGCGGCGCGCGATAGGAAACGACGGAAAGTGCCACGAAAACCCCGGATCGGTTGGACGTCGGAAAAATCCACCTAATGACTTGAGTATTATTCGGTCAAATGAGCAGTTCAAAACATGCCAATCCTTGCACGGACTGTGGCAATCGCGCACTAGGTGCGCTGCTCGTGGCCCCCAGCCTGCGGAAAGTGCCTGCTTGACCGATCTGCCCCCTTCCGGCCCCCTTACTTCCGGCCGTTCCACTTCTGGCCCACGCGCCCATCTCCACGTCGGCCACGCCATGCTGGTGGCGCTGGGCATGGTCATGTCGACCGACAGCCTCAAGACCGCGCCCACCGTGGCGGCCAATGCGCCGGGCGGGCATGTGCTGCTGCTGTGGGTAGCCGGCGCGCTGGTCACCATGGTGGGCGCGCTATGCTATGTCGAAATGGCGGCGGCCTTTCCGGATTCGGGCGGCGAATACAGTTTCCTGCGCCGGGCCTGGGGCGGCCGCGTGGCCGCGCTCTATGCCTGGTCGCGCTTTGCCATCATGCACACCGGCTGGATCGCGCTGATGGCGCATCTGTTGGCCGACTATGCCAGCGCGCTGTGGCCGCTGGGCCATGCCGGGCGCACCGTGCTGGCGCTGGCGATCGTGGCGGCGCTCACCGCGCTTAACCTCGTGCATGTCAGGCTGGGTTTCCTGACCCAGGCACTGCTGGTGGCACTGGTGGCGGCCGGCTTTGCCTGTGTTACTGCGGCCGGCCTGCTCGTGCCGGCCCCCGCCGCCGGCGCGCCGCTG
>NZ_APCQ01000479.1:0-4914 GCF_000410615.1 Novosphingobium sp. B-7
TTTTATTCCCGGTGTTCTCAGCGATCACTTCGGCTGTGAGCGCCGCGCCGCCGAACGGCTCCCACACTGCCATTTCGGCAAAGGGGCTGGCGATCTGTACGCAGACATGGCCGTTGGTGACGCGGGCCAGGGCCAGAGCGGTTTCGAGGCGGTCATCGAGCGTCTTGGCGCCGTCGACCGGGCAGAGAATGGAGCGCATGGGGATCCTCCTTCTTCCAACAATGCCCGCAGTGTGGCACCGGGAAGCCGCAGCGCCATGACCTGAATCAACCGGCGTGGATTTCCTGCGAAAAGGGGCGCCGGCCATGACCTATACCCTGATCACCGCCAACCGAAACTATTCCAGCTGGTCGTTGCGGCCCTGGCTGCTGATGAAGGCGCTGGGCGTGGCGTTTGCCGACCGGATCGAGCCGTTTGCCAAGCCGGTGAACTACGAGGAATTTCGCGCTTTTTCGCCCACTGGGCAGGTGCCGGTGCTGATCGATGGGGACACCACGGTGTGGGATTCGCTGGGCATCGCGCTCTATCTTGCCGATCGCCATGGCGGTGTCTGGCCCGAGGCGGGAGCCGCGCGCGCCTTTGCGCAAAGCGCGGTCTGCGAAATGCACGGCGGCTTTGCCGCCTTGCGCAACGATTGCACGATGAACGTGGGTGTGCGGGTGCGCCCGGTGCCGATGCGCGCCGAACTGGTGCGCGACGTGGCCCGCGTGCGCGCATTGTTCGAGGAAGGACTCGATCGTTTCGGCGGCCCGTGGCTGGCCGGGGCGGCGTTCAGCGCGATGGACGCGTTCTTTGCCCCCGTGGCGTTCCGCATCCGCACCTATGGCCTTGACGTGGGGCGCGGGCAGGCCTGGGTGGACCATATCCTGGTCCACCCGGCGATGCTGGATTGGGAACGGCAGGCCCTGGCCGAAACCTGGCGCGAGGAAAGCCACGAGGCCGAACTGGCGCAGGCCGGCGTGATCCTGGCGGATTATCGCCAGGGCTGAGCCTGCGACACGCAGTTCTTGATCGCCCAGGCCTGTGATGAAAGGATCGCCAACGTGAACGGCGTGGGGGCCGGGTGAAGGGGGCGATGATGCGGCGGCGATGGTGGCTTGGCGCGGGTATGGTGGCTCTGGTTCTGGCGGGCGGCGTGGCGAGGGCACAGCAAGCCGCACCGGCGCCATCGACAGCACAGGTGGCAGAAGACCATTCCGGGCTGACGCGTGAGCGCTTTCGGCGCAATTGCCTGATGTGCCACAACCGCGCTGCGCCCGAGGGCATTGCGCCCGAGATCATGGCCGGGCTCTATCCCGAACCGGGCAAGGCGCCGCGTGACATGATGCCCGGGCTGGTGTGCTGGCGGCGCTGCACGGCGTGTCGCGTGCCCGATGCAAAGGCCAGCGCCAGCCGGCCGAGCCAGCCGGCGCAACGCCCAGGCGCTTAGGGCTCTTCGCGCTTTTCCATGCGCGCCCACAGGCCCTCGGTGCCGGCCTCGGTGGCCTTGTTCACGTATTGTGAGGCAACGAGCCAGCCCTTGAACGGGCGCAGCGAGCCGAGGCAGCCGATGGCCAGGATCGGCACCGAGGTGAGCAGGTGAACCCACCAGGGCGGGCTATAGGCCACTTCCAGCCAGACGGCGAAGAACGTGAGCGGAAAGGCGGTGAGGCACAGGGCGAAGAACGCCGGCCCATCGTCTGCCCGGGCAAAGCTGAGGTCTAGGTCGCAGGCCGGGCAGCGCTGTGCCAGCTTGAGCCAGCCATCGAACATGCTGGCCTTGCCGCAGCGCGGGCACAGCCCTTTCCACCCGCAACGCAAGATCCAGCGGAATTTCGGATTATCCAGCAGCGCCATCGCCCGTGTCTCCCTTGGCTTGATGCCTAGGACTGTGGCGACGGCGCTGCAACCAGTGAGTGGGCAGGTAATCAGTGTGCAACCAGAGTGACGCGATCCTCTGACGGCACCTGGCGCACCGGGACGGCGGCGATCCACGCCTGCAGGGCGTCAAGATCGGTCATGCCGGTTACCGCGTCGGGCTTGTCGGCCAGGTCGGTGAAGGTATCGCCGCCCAGCGCGAGGAAGTTGTTGACCGTTACGCGGTAGGTGGCGGCAGGCGCGACCGGCTTGCCGTTGACCGTCAGGCCCACCACGCGCGCGCCGACGGGGCGGGCCAGGTCGATGGCAAAGCGCACGTTGGCCGATACCGCCAGGCCCTGCTTGGGCCCTTGTTCATCCAGGCCCTGCTCCAGCACGGCCTTGAGCTGCGCACCGGTGAGCGTTTCGGTGACGAGCGTGTTGCCGAAGGGCTGGACGCGGTAGATATCGCCGAACGTCACCGTGCCATCGGCGGCGGGCACCAGGCTGGTGCGGATGCCGAAGGGGTTCATCAGGGCGAGTTGCGCACCCGCACCCCGCGTTGCCGCCAGCTGCGAATCCGCGATGAGATTGCCCAGCGTGCCCCCGGTGGTCACCGCGCCGTTCTCGCCGCGCTGCGCCGGGCCGGACAAGTGGCCAACCGGCTTGGCGGCATAGACTTTGGCCGCGTCGACATAGCGCTGGACATAACCGGCGACATCAGGGCGCGGGGCAAAGACCGGGAAGCGATCATCGTGGCCGACCAGCCGCGTGGCGGACTGATAGGGATCGGACTGGACAATGACGTTGTGCGCCTGGGCCGCCGTGACCGTGTGCTTGGCAGGATCGATCTGCAGGGCAATGTCGGTGACCATTTCGCCATAGAGGCCCGCGCTGGTCAGCAGCAGCGGATGCGCGGCGCCGGGCGCCGGCATCTGGCAGATATAGGCGGCATGGGTGTGGCCCGAAATGACAAGGTCCACGCCCGGGTTCAGCCGCTTGATGATATCGAGGATCGCGCCCGACATGCCGTTGCAGCCCTGCGGATCGGGGCTGCCCTGCTGCTTGCCGCCTTCGTGGATCAGCACGACGATGGCATCGGCGCCGGCGGCCTTGAGCCGGGGCACCTGGGCATTGATCGTGGCGGCTTCGTCTTCGAACGTCAGCCCGGCGATACCGGCGGGATTGACCAGCGTGGGGGTGGTGCGCGTGGTCAGGCCGATCACGCCCACGGTCACCTTGTCTACGCCGCTGCCAAACGTCTTGAGGCCGGTGGCGGGGAACAGGGTGTGCCCATCCTTGTCCACCGTGCTGGCGGCGAGATAGCGGAAGCTGGCGCCGGGAAAGCGTTCGAGCTGGCACGGCTTGTGCGCGGTGAACTGGGTGCAGCCGCCATTCTGCATGCGCAGCAGTTCATCGCGGCCGCGGTCGAATTCGTGGTTGCCGACGGCGTTGAAATCCACGCCGATGCGATTCATCACCCCGATCGACGGCTCGTCGAGATAGAGCGATGACGCCACCTGGCTGGCGCTGATCATGTCACCGGCCGACAGCGTGAGATGGTTGGGATAGCGATTGCGCACGCTGTCGACCGCGCTGGCCAGCCACGCCGCGCCGCCGGCGGGAACCTGGGCGGTGCCGCCATGGTCATCGGGCACCAGCACCGATTGGTGGGGCGGTTCGAGCTGGCCGTGAAAATCGTTGAACGCGGCAATGCCGACGGTGACCAGGTGCGGGGCGGGCGCAGCGGCCGGAGCCTGCACCACGCGTGTTGGCTGGCCAGCACAGGCCGCTAGGGCCAGGAACGAGGAGAGGATCGCGCCACGCAGGGTAATGCGCGGAAACAAAGGGAAAAGCGGCTTGGTCAAGGCGGCGGCTTTCAGCAACGGGAGATGCCCGCCCATAGCCGCTTGCCATTACAACGGGAAGGCGCCTGGTTTCACCTGCACCAATTTCCTCGCCGGCCCTGCCAGTGTTCGGCCAGGCCCTCTGCCTCGAGCCGGGCACCCAGGCTTTGCCCCTTGCGCACCACCACGCGCAGCGCGCGGCCATAGCGATCGACCGGGCGGCCCTGGGTGACCAGCGAGAAATGACCAGCGTTGAGCAGTTGTGTCAGCCGCTCGGTAGCCTTTGCGCCCAGGTCCGCTTCTTCAGCGCAGCCGGGGTGGCTGATTTCCGGGGCGTTGATATCGGCAATGCGGATCTTGGTGCCCTGATACCAGAACGTGTCGCCATCGACGACGCAGGTTACCCGGCGGTCGCTGCCGCAGGCGGCAAAATGGCCGGCCTCTTCGTCCACGCGGGGCATCGCCGCTTCAGGCGGCATGGCAAAGGGCGTGGGCGAGGCCAGGGCCAGTGGACCGCCGCCGAGCAGGACCAGAATGGCGGAAAGGGCGGTGGCACGGCGTGCGGGAGGGTGTTTCATGGGGGGAGCATGACCCGTTTGTTGTGCCGTAACGAAGCGCAAATACTACTTAAAGTACGAGTGCTTAGCGAAGTTACGGAGCCTTGATTTGTGCGCCGCAGCAGGGCGCCAGACCGCGTTAACACAATTGCTCCAAAATGGAAGAATGTTGAGGCTGCGCCCTGCGCCCTGCGCGCTCTTGGCCAGCCGCACAATTGGTGCGGACGGGTTGCGCTGCGCGGCTCAGCTGGCGCTGCGATGGCGGCGATGTGGGAAAAGGTACTCCGCGCGTCCGTTGGCGACGGGCAATGGGGTGCGCTTGGGGAACGCGCGGAGCCTTATGGTTGTCCCTTGCAGCAGACGCGGCGGCAATTCGCACCCGCGCTTAGGACGAGTGCGTAGGCTTGCCGCGATCAGCGCGGGCGGCGCAGCACGATATAGACGGCGCCGGCGCCACCGTGACGGGGCTGGGCCGGGCGCACCGCGGCGATGCGATCGGCATAGGGGCTGGCCGCCAGCCAATCGAGCAACTTGGCGCGAATCGCCCCGCGCCGTTCACCGCGCAGGTCATGATCGCCATGGGGGCGTGGCTTGCCGGTCACCAGCAGGATGACCCGCGCGCCGATGGCCAGGGCCTGGGCCAGGCTGGCGAGCAGGCGGCCGTGCGCCAGGTC
>NZ_APCQ01000478.1:0-2492 GCF_000410615.1 Novosphingobium sp. B-7
TCTTTGCAACAGAGCCGGCAGATCCGCCTTGACCACCCCTTCGGCGGTGATCGTCAGAGGGACCGAAATATTCGCGCGCAGGGCGTGGCCGCTGTCGCTCGCGAGCAGTCCGTCGTCGAGCATCTGGAGCCGCCCGCCGCGCCATAGCAGGAGCTGGCCGTCGGGGCCGAGCAGTTCGATAAATCCCGCGCCGTCGACCGCGAGGTCGAGCCGATTGCCGGTAACGCGCAGCTCCCCCTGCTCGAACAGCATTTCCTGCGGCGAAAAGCGGACGCCGCCCGCCGGCAGCAGTTCGCGCGACGCGAGGAGCGCGGTCTGGCTGGCCGGCTGGATCTGCCGCCCCATGACTTCAGAAAAACTGCTGTCGACGCGCTTGTAAGTCGGCGTGTTCACATTCGCGACATTATTGGCGATCGTGTCGAGCGCACGCTGCTGCGCGCGCAGCGCCACCGCGCCGATATCCATGGCCCCGTTCATCGTCCTGCCCTTGCAAAAGTCGTGATCGCCTGCCCGATCAGCTGGTCGTAGAGCCGCACCAGCTGCGCGCCCCCTTCGGCCTGCCGGGTGTTCGCCATCAGCGCGACCATCTCGTCGCTCAGCACGACATTCGACGATTCGAGCATCGCCTGCCGGACCTCATACGCCCCTTCATCGGCCAGGTCGGGCTCGCTCGCGATGCGGATCAGGCCGCCGCCCCGGTCCACGCCGTCCGACGGCGCCGCATAGACGCCGATCCGCCCGACCGGGGTACCGCGATCAAGGATCGTGCCGTCCCCCAGAATTTCCACCGCGTCGCTTTCGACCGCCGCATCCGCCCCGCCGGCAAGCTGCAGGACCAACCCCTCGGCGGTCCGCAGCGCCCCTTCGGGACCGCGCGAGAAGCCGCCGGCCCGGGTCAGGAAATATTGATCCTCACGCCGGACAAGGAAATACCCAATACCTGAAATTGCAATATCCAGGGAACTCCCCGTCTGCTTCAGCACACCTTGAGAACTATCATTCCTCAATGTCTGAATGGGCTTGATGTCAATTTTGCGATTTTCGCCCGATTCGGTCGCGAATCCGGAGATTATTCTCTTAAACCCCGGCGTAGAAGTATTTGCTATATTGTTAGATATAGTTTCCAGCCGCTTTTCGGTATTCGAAAGTATAGCAGCAGCCGCGTCGATTAAGTTGCCCAAGACCATGCCCCCAAAACATGGTTAACAAATCGTTTGTCGGCGTGGCGCAGTCAAGAGCGGCGATTCCATTATCGCGGCAAACCGAGTGAATAAGCGATTACAACTGTGTCCATTTTGGATGGAGTGCCGCCCCATCAAGACAGCCGCATAACCCATCTAGCCCATCTCGCGGACGCCGAACCGGTACCAGCGCTCGACATCGGTCGTCTTGGTTACAAGGCCGCGCTTTTCATATTCGAAGGTCGTGACAGCCGCCGTGCCGGAGGCGCCGCAGTCTCGGCCCCGAACGTCGTATCGAGATCGGCAGTGGTCGTCGCGTCGGAAGCGGTGAAGCTCGTCGCATAGCGAACCGCCTGCCGCACTTCGCCAAAGCCACTGTAATAGAGGCGCAGGCCGCGATCGTCATAGACATAGGCCGTGACCTGGCCGCGTGCGTCGGTGAACTGCTGCAACTCGCCGAAAGTGGTATATCGATACTGGATCGTCGATGCCTCGGCCGTGCCGAAGGCTCGCGATTCCGAAAGCACATGAGCGAAGTCGCGCGTTATGAACCAAGTTGATCGTTGTTTTTCCATTGCCTGGTGAACAAGACCTTTGAACTGAAACGCAATCCCGTATCACCGATCCACAATGGCCGAAGCTCCGCGATGAATGAACCTGACGCTGCGGCGGATGCGCTCGGCCGAAGACAAGCGATCAGCCTCCGCTCCGAACTGGCGAGCGCCAAGGACGAGGTCGCCGCGGGCCGCTCGGGGTTCGGCGAACATCATATGACGGCGGCTGTCCGCGGCGCCTCGCCTGCCGAGGTCGACGCCGCGGTCGCTGAGGTGCAGGCAACCCTCGCCGATCTCGGGATCATCGCGGTACGCGAGGAAATCGCGCTAGAACCGGCCTTCTGGGCACAGTTCCCGGGCAATTTCAAATATATCGCGCGGCGCGGACTCGTCTCGACGGGTAATTTTGCGGGGCTCGCCATGGAAGATAGGGGCGTTGTCGCACGAATGATCGGTGAGGATCGGGCGGTGATTCCGGAACGGCTCGCCGAACTCAGGCTGCGGTCGGCGAGAAGCCGGCAGACTGGTCTGCTCGCAGCGAGGTATCGACCTCAAGACGAGGTTCGCGACCCACTACGCAGCCATGCTGCCGTCTCGCGAGTCCGGCGGCTAACGTCTGCTATTGGCGATCTCGTCCCACAAGCCGACTGTCTTCAACCGGCCAGTCCAGGCCCTAGAAGCTGATCGTGGGTTAGCGTCCGCGCTCGTGGTGTAATTTCTGGTGTAGATTGAGATGATCGCATGGGGTGGGGCATGC
>NZ_APCQ01000480.1:0-12415 GCF_000410615.1 Novosphingobium sp. B-7
CGGAGGACGTGGCGGCCCTGCCAGTGGCCGCGCTGGACCTGAGCGAGGAGGCCGCCAGCGCACTGCGCCGCGCCGGGCTCAAGCGTCTGGGCGATCTGGCCACACGCCCGGCCCCAGCCCTGGCTGCCCGCTTTGGCGAAGGAGTGGTGCTGCGCCTGCGCCAGTTGACCGGAGACGTTGCCGCCCCCTTGGCCCCGCAACCCATGCAGGCTCCGATCCGGGCCGAGGCCCGCTTTGCCGAACCTATCGCCCGCACCGATGACGTGCTCGAGGTGGCCGAAAATCTCTTGCGCCAGGTTGCCGCGCAGATGGAACAGCGCGGGCTGGGCGGGCGGCGCTTTGTCCTGACCCTGCATCGCAGCGATGGCGCGCGGCGGGTGCTGACGGTGGAAACCGGCCAGCCCACGCGCGATCCGCCACTCGTGGTGCGCCTGCTGCGCGAGCGGATCGACAACCTGGCTGATCCGATCGATCCCGGCTTCGGGTTCGATGCCATTACCCTGGCGGTCAAGCGGGCCGAACCCCTGGCTGCGCGACAGACCGGACTGGACCAGGCGGAGGAAAACCAGGACAATCTGCAGGCGCTGATCGATCGGCTGGGTGTGCGGTTGGGCCAGGATTCCGTGTTGCGCCTGATCCCGGCCGATCGCCACATGCCCGAGCAGGCACAGGTTCAGACGCCGGCCGCCAAATGGAACGGAACCGTTTCGTTTTCCCTTGCCGCCATGCCCCGCCCCCTGCTGCTGTTCGATCCGCCGCAGGGGATCGAGGTGATCGCCGGAGTGCCTGATGGCCCGCCGCTGCGGCTGCGCTGGCGCGGCACGGTGCATGAAGTGGTCCACGCCGAAGGGCCCGAGCGCATCGCGCCAGAATGGTGGCGCCAGCGCGGCGGGCATATGGGCACCGGCGCAGACCGCACCACGCGCGATTATTACCGGATCGAGGATGGGCGCGGCCGCCGCCTGTGGGTGTTCCGGCGCGGCCTCTATGGCACGCAAACCACGCCGGCCTGGTATGTCCACGGGCTGTTTCCATGACCGGGGTTCCGTTCTTTGCAGAACCTGTCGCTGCCACCAATTTCAGCTTCCTGCGCGGGGCGGCCCATCCGGCGGAAATGGTGGCGCGCGCGCATGGACTGCGCCTCAAAGGCATCGGCATCGCCGATCGCAACAGCGTGGCCGGTGTGGTGCGTGCCCATGCCGCGTGGCAAGAGATTGGCGGCAAGGCAGGTGGCTTTGCCCTCAAGGTTGGCGCGCGGCTGTGCTTTGCCGATGGCACGCCCGATATCGCCGCCTATCCCACCACGCGCGCGGCATGGGGGCGGCTGACGCGCCTGCTCACCATGGGCAATCGCCGCGTGGAGAAAGGCGAGTGCCACCTTACCCTGCCCGATCTGCTGGACCATACCGATGGCGTGGCCCTGATCGCGATGGACGGCAGTGCCGATCTGCTCGCCCGCCTGGCCGAGGCTGCGCCCCACCTCTGGCTGGCGGCCACGATGCCGCGTGCCGGGGCCGATGGCCGCGATCTTGCCCGGCGGATGGCCTTGGCGCAAAGCGCCGGCGTGCCGCTGATTGCCAGCAATGATCCGCGCTATGCCGTGCCCGAAGACCGCCCCCTGCATGACGTGCTGACGGCCACGCGGCTTGGCACCACCGTGCATGCCGCCGGGCGCCGCCTTGCCGCCAATGGCGAGCGGCATATCAAGCCGCCGGCCGAAATGGCCCGTCTTTTCACCCTGTGCCCAGAGGCCCTGGAAGCGACACGCGACTGGCTGGATTGCATCGATTTCACGCTGGACCAGATCGTATATGAATACCCGCACGAGCCGGTACCGGAAGGCTGGAACCCGCAGGCTTGGCTCGAACATCTGGTGCGGGAGAATGCAGCACGCCAGTTCCCCCATGGCCTGCCGCCTGGATACCAAGAGGTTCTGGATGAAGAGTTTCGCCTAATCTCTTCAAAAAATTATGCTTATTATTTTCTGACGGTGCACGATGTGGTGCGCTATGCGCGCAGTCTTTCCCCGCCGATCCTGTGCCAGGGTCGTGGATCTGCGGCCAATTCCCTCGTCTGTTATCTGCTCGGCATCACGCCGATCGATCCGGTTCAGGAAAAGCTGCTGTTCTCTCGCTTCCTTTCCGAAGAGCGCCATGAGCCGCCCGATATCGACGTGGATTTCGAGCATGAGCGGCGCGAAGAGGTGATGCAATATATCTACCACCGCTACACCCGCGAGCGCGCCGGGATCGTCGCCACGGTGATCCGCTATCGCCAGCGCAGCGCCATTCGTGACGTGGGCAAGGCGCTGGGCCTGTCGGAAGATGTCACGGCGCGGCTTTCCGGCACGGTGTGGGGCAGTTGGGGGCGCGGCTCGCTGCCCGAAGAGCGCCTGTCGCAGGCCGGGTTCGACCCTGAAAACCGCGAGATCGCCCGCCTACGCGACATGGTCGATCGGTTGCTGACGTTCCCGCGCCACCTTTCGCAGCATGTCGGCGGCTTTGTGCTGTGCCAGAGCCGGCTGGATGAACTGGTGCCGATCCACAATGCCGCCATGCCCGATCGCACGTTCATCGAATGGGACAAGGACGACATCGACGTTCTCAAGCTGATGAAGGTGGACGTGCTGGCGCTGGGCATGCTCACCTGCATCCGCAAGAGCTTTGACCTGATGGAGCGGCTGAACCTGGGGCGCTATGCGTTGGCCACCGTGCCTCGCAACGACGTGCCGACGTTCGACATGCTGTGCCGGGGAGACAGCGTGGGCACGTTCCAGGTGGAGAGCCGCGCGCAGATGGCGATGCTGCCCCGGATGAAACCGCGCAAGCTCTATGACCTGGTGATCCAGGTGGCGATCGTGCGACCGGGGCCGATCCAGGGCGGCATGGTTCATCCCTATCTGCGCCGCCGCAATGGCGAAGAGAAGGTGGAGTACCCCGGCCCGAAAGGTGAATTGCAAGAGGTTCTGGAAAAGACCCTGGGCGTGCCACTGTTTCAGGAGCAGGCGATGAAGCTGGCCATCGTGGCCGCCGGCTTCTCCCCGCCCGAGGCCGATGGCCTGCGCCGTGCCATGGCCACGTTCCGCAACCATGGCACGGTCACCAATTACCAGGAGAAGTTCATCACCGGCATGGTTTCGCGCGGCTATCCGCCGGATTTTGCCGAGCGCTGCTTTGAACAGATCAAGGGTTTTGGCGAATACGGTTTTCCCGAAAGCCACGCCCAGGCCTTTGGCTGGCTGGCCTATGTTTCGTCATGGCTGAAATGCCACTATCCCGGGGTTTTTACCTGCGCCCTGCTCAACAGTCAGCCCATGGGGTTCTATGCCCCGGCCCAACTGGTGCGCGATGCGCGCGAACACGGCGTGGTGGTGCACGGGCCCGATGTGAACCGCAGTTGGTGGGATTGCACGCTGGACGATGCCCGCACCCTGCGCCTTGGCCTGCGGATGATCGATGGCTTCAAGGAAGAATGGGCCGCCGCGATCGTGCGCGCCCGTCTGGCTGGCGTGTTCGGCTCTCCCGAAGACTTGGCGCGCCGTGCCGAACTGCCGCCGCGCGCGCTGGCGCTTTTGGCCGATGCCGATGCCATGGTCTCCCTGGGCCGCGATCGGCGCCAGGCGGGCTGGGACGTGCGCCGCGTGCCGCCCAGGCAACTGCCCCTGTTTGCCGCGCTGGATGCGCCCGAACTGGCGGCCGAACCCGATGCGGCCTTACCCGCCATGCCCCTGGCCGAAGAAGTCGTGGCCGATTACCAGACCCAGCGGCTTTCGCTCAAAGGCCATCCGATGCAGTTTTTGCGCGACAGCTTTGCCGCGCGCGGCGCGATATCCTGTGCCGACGTCAACGCCGCGCGTGACGGGCACAAGGTGCGTGTGGCCGGCGTGGTGCTGGTGCGGCAACGGCCCGGCAAGGGCAACGCCATTTTCATTACGATCGAAGACGAAACCGCCGTGGTCAATGCCCTGATGTGGGCCCGCGATTTCGAGAAGCAGCGGCGCCCCGTCATGGCGGCGCGGCTCATGGTGATCGATGGAGAAGTGCAACGCAGCAAGGAAGGCGTGGTGCACCTGATGGTGTCTTGCGTTCATGATGCCAGTGCTGCTTTGGCACAGTTGCAAGAGGATGGTGGAGTGCCAGCGCCCGATCCCGCCATGGCACGGCATCCGCGACAGGTGCGGGTGTTGCCGAGATCACGGGATTTTCATTGAGGGGCAAACCTCGCGTAGGGCCCCGGATCAAGTCCGGGGCGACGGGAGACTTTAAACTGACGAACGATCCAACAATCGTCGCCCCGGACTTGATCCGCGGCCCCACGCAACCTCGAATGCCAACAAAAAAGCCCGGCCATCCCTTTGGACAACCGGGCTTTTCCATCATACTCAAATCAATCAGCTTGCCGGCAGCAAGTGCCGTTCGCCGGCGATGCGCTGCATCGCCTTTTGCAGCTTTTCAAAGGCGCGCACCTCGATCTGGCGCACGCGTTCGCGGCTGACGTTATAGACCTGGCTCAGTTCTTCCAGCGTCTTGGGGTCATCTACCAGGCGGCGATCGGTCAGGATGTGACGCTCGCGATCGTTGAGGCTGCCCATCGCTTCGACCAGCATGTCGTGGCGATAGTGCGCTTCCTCGGCGTCGGCCACCGTCTCGTCCTGCAAGGGGCGATCGTCGGTCAACCAATCCTGCCAAGTGCCCTCGCCGTCTTCGCGCAGCGGCACGTTCAGGCTGGCATCGCCACCCATGATCATGCGCCGGTTCATGTTGATCACTTCCTGCTCGGGCACGCCCAAGTCGGTGGCGATCTTCTTGACGTCTTCGGGCGACAGGTCGGTGTCTTCGAACGCCTCGAGGTTCTTCTTCATGCGGCGCAGGTTGAAGAACAGCTTCTTCTGCGCAGCGGTGGTGCCCATCTTGACGAGGCTCCACGAGCGCAGAATGAACTCCTGCATCGAGGCCTTGATCCACCACATGGCATAGGTTGCCAGACGGAAGCCGCGATCGGGCTCGAACTTCTTGACGCCCTGCATCAGGCCGATGTTCCCTTCGGAAATCAGCTCGGACACGGGCAGGCCATATCCGCGATAGCCCATGGCGATCTTGGCCACGAGTCGCAGATGGCTGGTCACCAGCTGCGCTGCGGCTTCAGGATCGGCATGTTCCTGATAGCGCTTGGCGAGCATGTATTCCTGCTCAGCCGTAAGCACCGGAAATTTGCGAATCTCAGAGAGATAGCGGTTGAGGCTAGCTTCCCCGCCCAAGGCCGGAACGGTCGCGGGGGCTTTGGCCACTGCTGTCTTGTTGCTCACCTGAACACATCCTTTCGTCGCGTCAGTTCCCCGATGAAGAACCTCTAGCGAGCATTCCCCGGTGGGGCCACACATCCTTTTGGTACACAGTAATCGATTTATACCATGATCAAGCTCAAGAACCGCCCAGTTCGACAATCAGTTCCGTCATATCGACGGGCGTCGAGCTGGTGAAATGGAGCGCTTCACCGCTAATGGGGTGAATGAAACCCAATTCTGCCGCGTGCAGTGCCTGCCGGGCAAAGCCGATCCGGGCCAGAATGGGGCGAATTCGTGCGGGTGCGCGTCCATAGACAGGATCACCCAATAGCGAATGGCCGATTGATGCAAGGTGAACGCGGACCTGGTGGGTTCTCCCCGTTTCCAGGCGGCATTCGACCAAGGCCGCGCCATCAAGGGGCGACAGCGTCCGATAGTGCGTTACCGCATGCTTGCCGCGACCATCATCGACCAGGGCCATCTTCTTGCGATCATGCACCGAACGCGCAATCGCGCCACGGATCGTGCCAGCAGCGGGCATGGGCCGGCCGGCGGTAACCGCCTTGTAGGCGCGCACGATCGAGTGATCGGCAAACTGGCGGGCCAGCCCCTCGTGCGCGGCATCGCTCTTTGCCACGACGAGCAAGCCCGAGGTATCCTTGTCGATCCGGTGTACGATGCCTGGCCGTGCCACACCGCCGATACCCGAAAGCTGCCCGCGGCAATGATGCAGCAGCGCGTTGACCAGCGTGCCATCGGGATTGCCGGCGGCCGGGTGAACGACCAGCCCGGCCGGCTTGTCCACCACGATCAAGGCATCGTCTTCGTAGGTGACCGATAGCGGAATATCCTGCGCCACCGCCTCTGCCGGGACCGCGGCGGGAACGCGCACGACGAATGCAGCGCCAGCGGCAACCTTGAGCGAGGCCTGGCGAACGCCCTGCCCATCCAGCGTAATGCGCCCCTCGTCGAGCAGCGCCTTGACCCGCTCGCGCGACAGGCCGCTGGCGTCGGCCAGAGCCTTGTCAAGGCGGCCGGGCGCGGCGATCGTGCCGGTCAGAATGTCGTCTAATTCCCCCATTGGATTGAGGATATGGGTATTCTTTGGCATGGGAACAAGGGGGTAGGCGATAGGGATAGACCAAGTATGGTTGGCCCCTTATCTCACAGCGCTATGGCCTTTCATGCCTACCTGCTGCTCTGCGCCGACGGATCGTTTTATGCTGGGCATACAGACGATCTGGAGGCGCGCATGGCGCAGCACCAACACGGCATAAGCGGCTATACGGCAAAGCGCCGCCCAGTCCGACTGGTCTGGCAGCAGGACTTTGCCACACGGGACGAGGCGTTGTCGGCTGAGTTGCGAATCAAAAGATGGTCTCGCGCAAAGAAACAGGCCTTGATCGACGGTGACTGGGATCGGTTGAAGATTTTGGCGCGCAATCGGCAAGGCAGTGGGGTTCAGCCAGGGGGCTTCGACAGGCTCAGCCCGAACGGAGGGGGGGATAATGAAGTTGTTGTCACCCAAACGCCGTTCGCCCTGAGCTTGTCGAAGGGCGCCAGCGCAACGCTTGATATGACCCTATCCCCCGCCGCCCTTACCGCCATGCTCGACGCAGCGGCGCGGGCGCACCCGCTTGAGGCATGCGGGCTCTTGTTCGGCCATGGAAATCATATCGCCTTGGCGCAGGAATGCACCAATGTGGCACCAGATCCGTCGCATCATTTCGAGATCGATCCGGCCGGATTGATCGCCGCGCACCGCGCCGCGCGTGCCGGTGGGCCGGCATTGATCGGCTATTTTCATTCGCATCCCAATGGTTTGGCGCGTCCTTCTGCCACTGATTCTGCCCAGGCGGCGGGCGATGGCAGGATATGGGCAATCGTGGCGCAGGGACAGGTGAGCCTGTGGCGCGATGCGCCATCTGTATTTCAGGCGCTTTCCTATCACGTCGCAGACGGTTAAGGCGCATTGCTGGGGAGAGGATGCAGCAGCAGCCGATCCCGACGCATTGCATACCCCGGAAGGCTTCCCAATCTGCCATGACCATTGCCACGCTTGATCTCGCCAGCCTGCTCTGCTCGCGGCTTTGCCACGACCTGTTGAGCCCGGTGGGCGCGCTTACCAACGGGCTGGAACTGCTGGCCGAGGAACGCGACCCGGAAATGCGGCAGAAGTGCATGGAATTGCTGGAACAGAGCGCGACCAGTTCGGCCAACAAGCTGCGTTTCTTCCGCCTGGCGTTCGGTGCAGCCGGTGGCTTTGGCGATATGGTGCCCGTGGCCGAACCGCGCACGCTGGTCGATGCGCTGGTTGCAGCCAATCCTCGCATTTCAGTGGCCTGGGCCCTGGCGGACGACATGCTGCCCAAGGCGGCCGTGAAAACGCTGCTGAACCTGTCCCTGATCGGGATCGAAGCGCTGGTGCGTGGCGGCAGCCTGGACATCGCCGGCGAAGTGCGAAACGGCGCGACCGAGCTGGTAATCCGCGCCAGCGGGCCGCGCATTGCGTTCGATCCGCTGGTGGCCCAGGCCCTGGCCGGCACGCTGCCGCCGGCTGAACTGTCCAGCCGCACCGCGCCGGCTGCCATGCTCTATCAGCTGGCGCAGAGCCTGGGCGGTGGTTTCCAGACCCATGTTGCCGCCGACGCCCTGGTGCTGGGCGCCATGCTGCCGGTTCGTTGACAGACCGCCGCGCCGCATGAACCGCTGGCTGGTCCATCGCGAGGAGCCGTCGCCCAATTTCAACGAGCGACGGCTGCCGGTAACGATGATCGTGCTGCATTATACCGGCATGCAGAGCGCGGCCGAGGCGCTGGAGCGCCTGAAAGACCCGGCTGCCGAGGTTTCGGCGCACTACCTGATCGATGAAGACGGCACGGTGATCCGCCTGGTCGACGAAGCCAAACGTGCCTGGCACGCCGGGCGCAGTTTCTGGCGCGGCATCACCGATGTCAATTCCGCCAGCGTGGGGATCGAACTGGTCAACCCCGGGCACGAGTTTGGCTATCGCCCCTTCCCCGATGCCCAGATGGAAGCGCTGGTGCCGCTGCTGGGCGATATCGTGCGCAGGCATGACATTCCCCGCGCCAACGTGGTGGGCCATTCCGACGTGGCGCCGGCCCGCAAGACCGATCCGGGCGAACTGTTCGATTGGGACATGCTGGCCCGCTATAACCTGACCCTGCCCCGCCCCCGCCCCAAGATGCGTCTGCTCTATGATAACGAAGGCGCGTTTTTCCTGGCGCTCGAACGCTTTGGCTATGATGTCAGCGACAAGGAAGCAGCCGTTGCCGCATTCCAGCGGCGCTGGCGTCCGCACAAGATCGACGGCGAGGTGGACGGACAAATCGGCGCATTGCTGTTCGAACTGCTGTTGGCGCGCGACCTGGGCCATGCTAGGTGACGCCCTCGCGCCGGGGAGCCGGGCAGCCGCGTCATCACTTCGTCTGATGCCGAGGAAAGTCCGGGCTCCACGAAACAAGGGTGGCGGGTAACGCCCGCCGGCCCGGTGCAAACCGGGCAAGGGAAAGTGCCACAGAGAGCAAACCGCCGACAGGGCTTTTCAAGCCTTGGGCAAGGGTGAAAGGGTGCGGTAAGAGCGCACCGCGCGACCGGCAACGGAAGCGGCAAGGCAAACCCCACCCGGAGCAAGACCGAATAGGGGCAACGCGCATCCCTCGTGGATGCAGGCGTGTTTCGCGCCAGTTGCCCGGGTTGGTTGCTAGAGCGGCTTGGCAACAGGTCGCCAAGAGGAATGGCTGCCCGTGCCGATACGGTCCACACGTGGGATACCGTCGGTGCGACAGAACCCGGCTTATAGGCTCCCCGGCGCGTATTCAGTCAGACCAGGCAAATGTTAGCTCCACTAGGCCGGTGCGGCGTCTGTCAGTCATGACAGCCTCAGCCATCTGCCGAGGCGTTGAAATCGGCCTGTTTGCAGTATCGTATTCAGGCCATTTGGACTGGGCCTCTGCCAAAATAGGGCCAATGGCCTGTGCAGGCCGTGATACCATGGCCCTATGGATCAGCCTGCGCCCCGCCCGTTCGCCCGCTTCTTCACCCCGCTCGCCGGGGAAACCCCGCTGCGCCAGGCGATCACCGCCGCCACGCGCCGCAACGAGCGAGCCTGCATTGCAGCGCTTGTGCCGCAAGCGACCGTGCCCGAAGACCTGCGCGCGCCGATCGCGGCCACGGCCAGCACCCTGATCAGCCAGTTGCGCGCCGATGCCCGCCCCGGCGCGGTGCAATCACTGGTGCAGGAATATGCGCTGAGCAGCCCGGAGGGGGTCGCGCTGATGTGCCTGGCCGAAGCGCTGCTGCGTATCCCCGACGTGGCCACGCGCGACGCGCTGATCCGTGACAAGATCGCGCCTGGTGATTGGCGCGGCCACGTGGGCAAGGATCGCCCGCTGTTCGTCAATGCCGCCTCGTGGGGGCTGCTCGTGACCGGTCGCCTGGTCCAGGCCGAGGACGAGGCCGGTCTCGGCGCCAGCCTGACGCGCCTGATCGCGCGGATGGGCGAGCCGGTGATCCGCCGCGCGGTGGACGCGGCGATGCGCATGATGGGCGAACAGTTCGTCACCGGCGAAACCATCGAGGAAGCATTGCGCCGTGCTGCCCCGCGCGAGGCCAAGGGCTTTGCTTTTTCCTACGACATGTTGGGCGAAGCGGCGATGACCGCCGCCGATGCCGATCGCTATAACGCGTCGTACGAGCAGGCGATCACCGCGATCGGCAAGGCCAGTGCCGGGCGCGGCATCCATGGGGGCCCGGGCATCTCGATCAAGCTGTCGGCGCTGCATCCGCGCTATGCCCGGGCCAAGGCCGAGCGGGTCAAGGCCGAACTGCTGCCGCGCGTCAAGGCGCTGTGCGTAATGGCCAAGGGCCATGACATCGGCCTCAACATCGATGCCGAGGAAGCCGACCGGCTGGAGCTGTCGCTTGACCTGCTGGAAAGCCTGGCGACCGATCCCGACCTCGCCGGATGGAATGGCCTGGGCTTCGTGGTGCAGGCCTATCAGAAGCGCTGCCCGTTCGTGATCGATTGGATCGTCGACCTGGCGCGGCGCGCGGGCCGGCGTATCATGGTGCGGCTGGTCAAGGGCGCCTATTGGGATGCCGAGATCAAGCGCGCGCAGGTCGATGGCCTCGCTGATTTCCCGGTCTATACGCAAAAGGTCCATACCGACCTTGCCTATGTCGCCTGTGCGCGCAAGTTGCTGGCCGCGCGGGACGTGGTGTTCCCCCAGTTTGCCACCCACAACGCGCAATCGGTGGCGACCGTGCTGCACCTGGCTGGGCCCGATTTCACGATGGGCGACTATGAGTTCCAGTGCCTGCACGGCATGGGCGAAGGGCTGTATGACCAGGTCGTCGGCGCCGACAAGCTCAACCGCCCATGCCGCGTCTATGCCCCGGTGGGCACGCATGAGACGCTGCTGGCCTATCTGGTGCGGCGCCTGCTGGAAAACGGGGCCAATTCCTCGTTCGTCAACCGCATCAACGATCCGGCTGTCTCGATTGACGAACTCGTGGCCGATCCGGTGGCGGTGGTGACGGCACAGGTAGATCCCGGCGCGCCCCACCCGGCGGTGGCCCTGCCCGCCGCGCTCTTTGCCGATCGCCGCAATTCGAGCGGGCTCGACCTGGCCGATGAAGCGATCCTGGCCGATCTTGCGCCGCGCCTGATGGCCAGCACGGAACGCGCATGGCAGGCAGGGACGGCCGGCGAACCTGGCACGGGCGAGGCGGTGCGCAATCCGGCCGATCATCGCGATATCGTGGGTGAAGTCTGGCCGCTGGACGCCGCAGGTGCGCAAGCCGCCGTGGCCCGCGCCCAAGCCGCGGCGTCGATGTGGGCGGCGACCCCGGTGGCCGCACGCGCGGCGATGCTGGAACGCGCGGCTTGCCTGCTGGAAGACGAAGGCCGCGCCTTGATGGGCCTGATCATGCGCGAGGCCGGCAAGACTGCCCCCAATGCTGTGGGCGAAGTGCGCGAGGCGGTGGATTTCCTGCGCTATTACGCGGTGCAGGCGCGCAGCACCCTGGCCCATACCAGCCCGCTGGGGCCGGTGGTGTGCATTTCGCCGTGGAACTTCCCGTTGGCGATCTTTGCCGGGCAGATTGCCGCCGCGCTGGTGGCGGGCAACCCTGTGCTGGCCAAGCCGGCCGAGGAAACGCCGCTGATCGCGGCACAAATGGTGCGCCTGTTCCATGCCGCCGGCATTCCCGCCGATGTGCTGCATCTGGTGCCCGGCGATGGCGCGATTGGCGCTGCGCTGGTGGAGGCGCCAGGCGTTGCGGGGGTAATGTTTACCGGATCGACCGAAGTGGCGCGGATTATCCAGCGCACCCTGGCCACGCGCAGCGATGCGAGCGGCCGACCGATCCCGCTGATCGCCGAAACCGGCGGGCAGAACGCGATGATCGTCGATTCCTCGGCCCTCGCCGAACAGGTCGTGGCAGATGTCATCGCCTCGGCGTTTGACAGTGCGGGCCAGCGCTGTTCCGCGTTGCGCGTGCTGTGCCTGCAGGAAGACGTGGCCGATCGCACGCTGGCGATGCTGCGCGGCGCGATGGCAGAGCTGACTGTCGGCAATCCCGATGCGCTGGAAACCGATGTGGGGCCGGTGATCACCGCGCAGGCGCGCGACGGGATCGAGGGACACGTGGCAGCCATGGCCGAGCGCGGCGCGCGGGTGCACCGCCTGCCCCTGCCCGATCAGTGCGCCAACGGCACGTTCGTGGCGCCGACGCTGATCGAGATTCCTGGCCTTGCTGCCCTTGGCCGCGAAGTGTTTGGCCCCGTGCTGCATGTCGTCCGGTTTGCCGCGCGCGACATGGATCGTCTGATCACGCAGATCAACGCCACCGGTTATGGCCTCACCTTTGGCCTGCACACCCGGCTGGATGATACCGTGGCGCGGGTGACGCGGGCGGTGGAAGCGGGCAATCTCTATGTCAACCGCAACACCATCGGCGCGGTGGTGGGCGTGCAGCCGTTCGGCGGCCGGGGCCTTTCGGGCACGGGGCCTAAGGCGGGTGGCCCGCTCTATCTGGCGCGACTGGTGCGCGGCGCCACGGGCAACCCGCCCGTTCTGGCTGGCGCGCTGGGGCAACCGGGCCCTG
>NZ_APCQ01000803.1:0-19701 GCF_000410615.1 Novosphingobium sp. B-7
GCATTCCGTCGGCGCTTACAATAGATTGATCATATTATCAGCCTCATTCGAACTTTACTTGAACAATTTTGTAGATGCCTACCTCGTGGCACGACCTAAATTCTATGATCAGGCTACCGGTAAGCGCACAGTGGCGGGAGACAAACTTTATGGAGACGTAATGAAGGTCCGTGGCCTGAGCGCGCGCATTGCGAAGATGGCTGAAGAGGCACCCTTCAAGATCAAGTCTCTATCCGCTGGCCTCGAGTATGTCGATGACGTCTATATGTTGCGCAACGTGCTTGCTCACCGGGCGGGCAACGTGGACGACTACGCCGCTCGAAGCATAAAGCACATCTCCTTAAGGCCTGGAGATCGCATAGTCATGACGGCCGAGCAGATGATGACACTTGCTGCTCCCATCATCAGGGTAGCCGAGACGCTGGATCGTAAAATCGCCCAGTCATGATACTGCGGCGGGTGCCGGTCCGGCAAGCGCTGGACGTCGGCTCCTCACAGAGACTGCAATGAGATAATCGGCTTGAGAGTGGCAGAAAAATCCAAAACTCAGCCGGCCGAGCACCCTCGATGGTCTGATGAACGAAGGGCAGGTTATAGGGAGCCGCTCTGAGCCGTCGAACGACGGCTATTGCGGCGGCAAACGCCAGTCGGCTGGCCGGATTCGCAGCGGTCGCTCCCGACCAGAGTTGGTCGTTCGCCAGAAACGCCGAGGATGTCTGGTAGGCATTCGGTGAGGATCGCCACGGCGGCGGCATTTAAGATCTGAAATGAGAACTTGAGTTAAACGTAGACCATAACAAAAGTGCATCAATAGATGGCTAGTCCTGCTTTTTGCAAGATAATTCGGCTGCGAATAATCGCCAGCGCACAACGGTGGCTTCGCGCATTTGCTTCGAACCACCGTTCATGACTGACCCAAAGCTTTCCCCGGTGATTTGATTGAGTACTGCGTCAAGGCCATCAACTATCTGCTCGGGACCATAATGACGGACCGGCTCAAAGGCATTTGGAGAATGGTTGACGAGAGAAATTTCTCTCGTAAGTAACAGGCGTCGATCATCCATCTGAGCGATGATCGCTGGCACCGCCTCTACGCCAAGCGCCAGCAGTTGATCAAATACACGCTGCTGCTCTGCGTCACGGACTTGTCCTAGGCGAGCAATGAGTGCGCTAACCTCGGCGAAATGGGGAGCTGTAGTATCTGCGCGCCAAAACGAGACTATGCGGGTTTGTCGTGAGACTTCAGCACGAACTGCCCCTAAGTTGGATTCGGTTGCCTGTTCCAAAGCGTCTGGCGTATATCCTGCGAAATAGAGGGCTCTTGGTTCTTGATCCACTCGCGTGAGAAAGAAGATAGCGCGTTCCCCTGAAATGCGGGCCACGGCTGCGTTTGACGGCTTGTAGTCAGTGTCCTTTGGATAAAATCGCACAATCGCGCTTGCCAAGCTTCCCCCTTTAACAATGGCTTCAATATCGATTGGCATGTTCAAATAATCAGGGGATTGCTTATGTGCCTCATTGACCAGGAGTCGTTTGGGCACGGTCATTCTACCGACCAGAATCAGGTCTGAGGCCGCGACCAATTTTGCAAGCTTGCTATCGGTGGGACACAATTGAGCTTGGACTGGAGCGGCAAAGGTTGTGCTAATCAAGCCCACAAGTCCCACAAAAAAGACCATAAATGTTTTCTTGAGTTTCATTCCAGCGACCTTGCCAATTTTTGGGAGCACTGGCAATCACTCCGATGGAGGGTCGCCGCTCGTCGGCATCGCCGCGGCCCCGCACACTTCAAAGCTGCCGAGGACGCCAGTTCCATGGAAGCAAATCTGCTAGCCTGCTAACTGGGCATTCCGCGATCCGGCCCAATACATCGGCGAGCCACGCCTGCGGATCGACATCATTTAGGCGGCAGGTCTGGATCAGCGAATAGACGATGGCGGCGCGCTGCCCGCCCCGATCTGAACCATAGAATAGCCATGCCTTCCGCCCAACGGGCACACAGCGCAGAGCCCGTTCTGCGGCGTTGTTGGTGAGGCAAACCCGACCGTCGGTGAGGAACCTGCCAGGGAGCAGGCGGCCCAACCTCTGTCGTTCTACGGTGCGCGTGTGGCAAGCGTCGGATGTCGGCTATTGGCGAGCTCTGCCGTTCGACACGTCGCCGGGGAGCGGCAAAAATGGATCGTGTCCCTCGGCGTGGTGTAGCTTATCTGGGCCACCGTCGATTTCGGCACCAGTTTGAGCCGGTCATGCTCCGGGTACAGCCGAGAGCATGACGATGGGATCGTCGCTCACGGGCGCCATGGTTTCAAGGGACATGTAGCGCCCGCGCTGTACGGCCCATTCATCGGACTGCTCCATGAGGATCGCACCGATGAGGCGAGTGATCGCGGCCTCGTTGGGGAAGATGCCTACGACCTCGGTTCTGCGCTTGATCTCGCCATTGAGGCGCTCGATCGGGTTGGTCGAGTGCAACTTGGCGCGGTGTTCCTTTGGGAAGGTCATGTAGGCCAGCACGTCGGGTTCGGCATCGTCCATCAAAGTCGCCAGTTTCGGGAGCTTTGGGCGCATCTGGTCGGCAACGGAGCGCCATTGCTGGCTGGCTGCGTCGGGCGTTTCCTGCGCGAAGGCCGTGCCGATGAATGCCGAGACGACGCGGCGGCCACTCTTGCCGGCATGGGCGAGCGCATTACGCATGAAGTGGATGCGGCAACGCTGCCATGTTGCGCACAGCAGCTTGGATACCGCCGCCTTGATGCCTTCGTGGGCGTCGGAGATCACGAGCTTCACGCCGCGCAGGCCCCGGCGCGTCAGCTTGCGCAGGAAGGCGGTCCAGAACGGCTCGGCCTCAGAAGGGCCGATGTCCATGCCCAGCACTTCGCGGCGACCGTCGCTGTTTACGCCCACCGCGATGATCACTGCAACCGAGACGATGCGGCCATCCTGGCGGACTTTGACATAGGTGGCGTCGATCCACAGGTACGGCCAGTTGCCCTCGATCGGGCGATCGAGGAAGGCATGCACCTTTTGGTCGAGCTCTTCGCACAGGCGGCTGACCTGGCTTTTGGAGATGCCATCCATGCCCAGCGCCTTGACCAGATCATCGACCGATCGCGTCGAGATGCCATGCACATAGGCTTCTTGCATGACCGCCGTCAGCGCCCGGTCGGCCATCCGGCGCGGCTCCAGAAAACCGGGGAAATAGCTGCCCTTGCGCAACTTGGGGATGCGCAGTTCCACCGTTCCCGCGCGGGTTTGCCAATCGCGGTCGCGGTAGCCGTTGCGCTGGACAAGCCGATCGGCGGACTTCTCGCCGTGGGCCGCACCCGTCAGGCCGCCGACCTCCATCTCCATCAACCGCCCGGCGGCAAAGGAGATCATCTCGCGCAAAATATCCGCGTCAGGGGCCTTCTCGACCAGCGCGCGCAGGTGCATCATGGAATCGGTCATCGTGGTTCTCCAGGTTCGAGCTTCGCAACCCAAACCTAGCCGAAAATCACGGTGACCACCCGCGCTGCTGGCCGAACGCTACAGCGCTATATGGCAAGCGCGCGCCCGGCCAGCAGCGCTGACCTCAGATCCTACACCACGTCCCGGGACGCGACCCAAAAATGTCCCAGCCCTCATCATTCAATAGCCCCACGGCGACGGTTAACGAACGACGGGTTCCGACGCAACAGACTGGGTCCCTGAACGTCCGGAATCGCGGCGGCGATTGTTGAGACGGGATTGCCCAGTCTCAAGCAGTGATGCTCGTTGCGCAAATTGTCGAACCAAAGGTATGAATACTCTGCACACCGATTGAATTAACCTGTCTTGCCACGGTCCAGTCGATCGAGCCAGGCTAGGGCCTGTTTGGGCTCGCCGATCGCGTCCGACGCGACCGGTCCACGAGACGCCAGAAATTCCTGCTGCAGCTCGAAAGGCGGCAATCTGAGCTGTTCTCTCGTTTGGTCGATTGCGTGGCCGATTTCGGCCAGATTGTCGACGATAGGAGCCACCGCCTGCCGAGACCAGCGGTCTGCATTATGGTCAAAAAGCCCCCATCTTCCCGAGGCCGTAACGCGCAAAGCGTCGATAAGCGCCGCCGTGTATCCAGCTTCAAGTTCTAAACGACGTACGTCGAGGCGTTCCAACCGATCCGCTTTTGCCATGCTTGGGACGATACATCGTTTTCCCGACACCCGAAATGTCGGTGACTCACAACATTGCCGAGGAGATAGAGCAGGTATTTGAAACCACTATCATCATTGCCAATTTTCTATTCAGAATTAAAATTTGGCAAGTCGTTCAATTTTATGCTTGCGGACCGCAACCGCAGAAAAGCTCTTTAAGATTAGAGCAAGTCCAGCTTCTGCATCCACGTCCTTCCCGCAAACGAATAGGTCAACTGCCGCCTCTCCGGTTTCGGGCCACGTGTGGATCGAGATATGGGATTCTGCCAGCAGGGCGATCCCGGTTACGCCCATGTTCTCTCCAAATGTGTGGACATGCACGCCCAAGACTTTCGCACCTGCCGCTAAAGCCGCTTGGCGCAACGCCGCCTCGACCAGCATTACGTCGCTCAGTCCCGTCGCTTGGCTCAGATCTGCAATGAGATGGACACTGGTGCCGGGCAAGTGCGCCATGTCAAACCAAACTCTCGAAAGGGTGAGCAACGTGGGTCAGCGCAGTTTCTGCTGCAACGACGCCGCGATAGTGGGCCTCCTCGAACAGGGAAAGACCGGACAGGTCCGAATGGGCGAAAAGGACGGGTGGTTTCGCCTCGATCGCTGCAATGCGGGCCGGATCGGACAGAAAACCCGGTGTTGGGCTGATCATGGCATGCCCCCAGCGCCAGACGTCGATCCTGTCGATTGCGCCCGCTAAATCGGGATTCATCATCAGGAGGTCGTCCACGATCAGCTCTTGCCAAGCTTGCAACGTGCGCGTCATCATCAGCTTGCGCGCTTCTCGTGGAGCGGTTTTGGACAGGGGCAAATACCAGGTCAGCACGGTCGGCCCATCCCCGCCGCTAGCCGATTGATGCGTTGCGACGACATATCCCAGGCTGTCGCTACCGGCCGACACATTGTCCCAGGCAAGACCAACGCCCCGCCCCTTGGGGTGCCGGTTCACGGTCACGTTCGCCACGACCCAGGGTGCGTACCGAAAACGGCCCTTGCTGGCGTGGGCTGGCGATACGCGCGTGGCAACAAAGTGCGGCATGGCGACAATTGCGCATTCTGCATTCCACCGGGTGCTGGATGCAGCCTTGTGGTCGAAGGCATCGACCACAGCCTTGTCGCCCTGCTGCGAAACGGCGAATACGCTGTGCGCTGGCCGGATATGAGCAGAGACCCGTTGCTGCAGCAGCGCAACGAGCCGACCGTTTCCTTCGGGCCAAGTCAGCTCCCGATCGCCGTCATCATGTGCGGCCCAGCCGCGACGCGCGGCAAAATAATGCACGCCTGCCCAGGCCGACACCTCTTCCGGTTCGGTGCCATAATCGTCTCGGCAGCAGTAACGCAGGTAGGCACGAAGCACGGGAGAGGTGTAGCGGCGCAGGTCCAGCCACTGCGCAAACGAGAGACGATCAAGATCGGTGTAAGTGGGATCGACGCTCGAACAGGCGCGCGGGATAGCGAACGCGGGGCGCCCGTCGGTGCCAATGGCATTGCGAAGCTGCGCCATTTCCTGCGCGAAGCGATCGCGTTGCGCTGCATCTTCTCGGGTCAACCCGCTGTAAGGAAAGAGTCCTTCCTGCCAGTTCCCCCGCCAAAGCAGGCGCTCTTCGAGATCGGCGCAGAGTTGATAGGGATCGTAGACGGGAACGCCACCCACCTCGCCGACGATCATGCCGAACTCTGTCAGCATGTGCCGCAGGGCCGCGGCTTCCTTGTTTGGGACTGGCAGATAATGGGCGCCAAGGGGATAGGCGCTGGCTTGGTTGTGGCCTGATCGCGCATTGCCGCCAACCGTGTCCTCAAGCTCCAGAAGTACGAAATCGTCGAAGCCGGCGGCCTTGAGCCGCCAAGCCGCGGAGAGCCCGGCCACGCCGCCCCCGGCGATCACAATCGCCGCCTGCTGTTCCGCCCCGTTTGCAGGAGGAAATTTCCCGTCTCGGACAAGGTGACCGCGCTGCCAATTCGCCCCGTCCAGCGTGCCTGCCAAGGGCGCCGTGGCGCAACTGCCCAGCGCGATGGCGCCTGCTCCGGCGGCGCTGACTCGCAGAACATCGCGGCGGGTCGCGTCAGCCATCGTAATGGCCCCATTCCTCGGCAAAGCTGCGAACCAGCGCCTGGTTGTCGAGGCGGTTCACGGCGGTGGGCCGGCGCGCCATATCCGGCGGAAAGTCGAACATGGCCCTTTCGCTGGCTTGCGTAAGGAACCGAAGCCCTGAAGGAAGCGCCACCGCATCTCCTGGCGGGCCGTGCGCAGCCAGCGTGAAGCCCCATTCGCCGAAGCTGGGAACATAGGCGTGATAGCCGCGCGCCGAAAGTCCGGCAGCTTCGAGCGTGCTTGCTACCGTCCAGTAAGAGCGCGGTGCCACGAGTGGTGATGTGCTCTGCACCGTCAGCACGCCAGCCGGGGCCAGCAAACGTGCGACCTCGCGATAAAAACTCTCGGTATAGAGCTTTCCGAGCGAGAACTCCGTAGGATCGGGAAAGTCGATCAGGATCGCATCGTAGGGTCCGGCTGCCTTTCGCACCCAGCGGAACGCGTCGGTATTGATGACCTGCATCTTGGGAGCGGACAACGAATGCCCATTGAGTTGGGCGAGTTGGGGCACGTCGCGGAATAGGTGGGTCATCTCCGGGTCGAGATCGACCAGCGTCACTTTCGATACGCGCGGATCGCGCAGGACTTCGCGGGCGGCAAGTCCATCGCCGCCACCCAGGATCAGCACCTGCCGCGGGTGAGCGACGCGGCCGAGCACGGGCCAGACTAGTGCCTCGTGATAACGGTATTCGTCTCGGGTTGAGAATTGCAGGTTGCCGTTGAGGTAGAGGCGCAAATCCTCGCCCCGCCGCGTAATGACGATGCGCTGATAGGGCGTTGAACGAGCATAGACGACCGGCTCGCCATAGAACGCGACTTCCGACCAGCGCTGGATATGATCTGCGGCAAACAGACCCACGACAAGCGATGCCAACACCACGAGGGCTGCGACGAGATCGCGCGCAACACTCTGGCTCGCGCGCAGGGCCAGAAGCAAGGCGACGGCCACGCCAACGTTGGCCAGTCCGAAGACGAACCCCGTGCGGACCATGCCAAGCCACGGCACGAGAACAAGCGGGAACAGCAAGGATGCGATGAGCGCCCCGATATAGTCATAGGTGAGGACGTTTGAAACTAGGTCTCGAAATGCAAAACGATGGCGCAAGATGCGAATGAGCAATGGAATTTCCAAGCCGACCAGGATGCCGATCGCCAGCACCAGCGCATATAGCGCGACCCGGAAGTCCTCGACGATGGGGAAGAGCAGGAAAAGACCGGCCGCTGACCATCCACCGAGCGCGGCGATCAGGATTTCGACGCGGACGAACACGCCGATCTCGTTTTGCCGGACATGGCGCGACAGGTAACTGCCGATACCCATGGCGAACAAATAACTGCCGATCACGGTCGAGAACTGCGTGACGCTGTCGCCAAGCAGGTAACTGGCGAGTGTCCCGGCGAGAAGTTCGTAGATTAGGCCGCATGTGGCGACGACCAGAACCGACACCAGCAGGATGACGGCGAGCGATGCAGGTGCGTCCGTTTCGGTGCCGCTGTCATCCCCCGTGAGCAGATCAACCATGCACGGCCGCGGCGATGATGTTGGAAATGCCGATCGCAACTGCCCCGGCGAGCAGCGCCACCGCCATGTTCTTGCGCTCGATGATCTCACGCCAGAGCTCCCCGGGCGTCAGCTTGTCGACCAGCACGAAGCTGACGATGAATATGACGATGCCGAGCGCTGCATAGAGCACGGTGGCAAGGAAAACGTCGAGGGTCAGCATCGGCACAACTCCATCGTGCGAAAGAGAGACTATTTATGGGTAGGACCGCGGTAGGCGGAAGCGACGGGCCGTTCGTCGTCGGAGAAAGGCGACCAAGCAAACCACGTCGCGATGCCCGCCACAATGATCAGGAAGGCGCACCAGGCGGAAAAGAGGATCAGGCGCTTGCTCATCTCACCCTCGGTGCCTCCGCCAAAGGATCAGGCAAGGCAAGCCGAACAGCAGGATCGCGAAAATCCAGAACAAGCCCCAAGAATACCCGCTAGTGCAGGCCTTGAGCCACAGGGATACCGCTTCCGGCGTATTCCATGGATGGTTGGAATCTGTTGCGTCAGCGGCAGGATCGATAGGCCAGCCATGCGATCCGGTATCCACGTAGACATCGTAGCTGCCGCGCGGAACGCTGGCAAACTGGGTCTCGCTATGATGACTGCCTTCGGTCCAGGGACCGTCGCTGTCGGACCCGGTATAGTATTCCACGATGCCATAGGCGTCGATCGATTGCTGGGTGCGGCGGTTGACCAGGCTGTAGTCAAGATCCACCCAGCGGTTGCTGAAGTCATTGCCGTCCGCCTGAATGGTGACGAACTGCCAGGGGCGCGTCACATCGATCGTGCCGATCTTGTGCGTGGTAGTGGGGGCGCCGACGACAACATCGAAGCGATTGTTGGCGCACAGGTTCGGCCCACTCATGACGTACTGGACGATCCCGATGATGAGCAGCGCGCCCAGGGCCAAGAGAAACATCAATGGCAGGTCGTTGTCGCTTGTGCCCGGCGCCTGAAAGAAGGCACGCCGGCTGGCCGAAAGGCCTGACCTGGGCTTAAATCGCTCACGGACTGCAAAGGCGTTCTCCACCTCGCGCCGGTCGAGCGGAATCAACTGCGTCCATGTAACCTCGTCTACCGTCACCTCGCGGGACAGGAAGTTGCTGCCGCGTGCAAAAGTCGCGCACTGCACGCGATCCCCGCGTGAAACTCGCCAGTAGAATTCGCCGAGAACGGTCGTGGTCTCGACCGTGGCATCGTCATCGAGCTTGTAGGTCTCACCTCGCCATTGGATGGAAGCCCCTGCGCCATCCGGTCGATCGAGTAGCATCGTGCCGAACTGCCATTCGCCATCGACAATGACCAACCAGCGGTAGCCGGCATAAGGATTGAACAGGAGGTATTCCTGCCAGATCGCTCCCGGGCTTCGCCGGCGCAGTGCCCCGATCGCTTCCCATTCGATATCGAACAAGGTGCCACGGGTACCGATTTCGATGGCAAAATTGGCGTTTGCACGCTTGTAGGCGGTAATCAGTCGGACATCCTCGTGGGCCACGTCGAGCATCGACCCACAATAGCGACAGGCCAAGGTGACGGTGTAGCCGACAGCCCGCACTTCGATCGCGCCGCCGCAAGACGGACAAGTGACAGCGTGAGCCAGTGTCATGCCAGCGTTCCGGGAATGGTCCAGCCTTGGATCTGGCGAAGGTTCTTGGGCTGCAATCCAGCAAGATCGCTCCAGCGTCCAAGCCATGCCGTCGTACCGTCATCGTCCCGCTGAACGGAAAGCGCATCGCCGTTGGCATTACGGAAATCGACATTGGTCATAGTTCGGCCTGGAAGCGTCGGAAAAGGCAGATCGCCTTCGCTGCCAAGACAGGTCGCTTCCTTGGTGTCGGTAGCCGTGAGCCACTTGCCGCCAGCTTTTACCGTGGCCTGTACGGCAATGGGGTTGCCATCGGCAAAGTTCCTGATGGCCGGCACTTCCAGCACGGCTGGATATTCGCTGGTCAGCATATACATGCCCATGGACTCGGCCAGCCAATAGGGTCGGCCGTCGGCGCCGCGCAGAAACCACTCGTTCCAGGAACCGTACTGCCAGCCCCAGCGCACCCGACCAACCGCCTCGGCATTGTTTCCGTCGAGGGAGAATGTGGTGCCGATCTGTATCGCAGAAACGTCCAGGGGCAGGGTTGCCACCGTCCCCACCGCCTCGGCCATGCCATCCCGCCGCCTGATCAGGCTTTGGCAGTATTGGCACGTCGAGTACGGCAACCCTGGATCGCGCAGCGGCAGCAAAGCCCCGCATGAGGGACAGTTCACGCTCTCCATTCTCCGCAAAGCCCCGGTTAAGCTCACCGGATCCGGCTGAGCAACTCGGCCTTCTTGGCCTCGAATTCTTCCTGGCTCAAGGCTCCGATCGTAACCAGGCGGTGCAGCTTCTCGATGGTCGCCAGAGGATCTTCGGCTGTGGCGGCAGGCTGTCCGGTCGGGCTAGCGCCAAGTCCCTGAGCCATCGCACCGCCAAGGGCAGTCGCCGCCGCCATGCCCGCACCGATACCGGCTACCCCAGCATCGTTGCCCGCAGCCTGCTCGATGGCTTCTGCTGCCTGAAACCGGGTGTAACCGGCAAGATCGCCAAGCACCCGCATGGAACTGCCCTTGTCGAGATGGGCCTGCACCTCGTCGGGTAGCGAGACACTCTCGACGTAGAATGAGAGGCAGGTAAGGCCCCACTGGGCGAACGCCTTGTCGACTTCGACCTTGATCCTGTCCGATAATCCCTGCTGGTTGGCCGCAAGATCGAGAAAGGCAATGCCGCTGCCACCCAGCGCCGTTGCGATCGCGGTCTGGATCGCGGCCCGCAACTGCGGTTCGAGGGATGCGACGGTCACGCCCGACATGGTACCGAGGACCCGTGAGATGAAAGGCCCGATTTCGCTCAGCCGGAAGGAGTAGGACCCAAACGCACGCAGCCGCAGCGCGCCGAACTCGGTATCGCGGACCGTGACGGGCTGCGCCGTGCCCCACTTCAATCCTTGCTGTTCCTTGAGCGAAACAAACACCACGTCGGACTTGAAAGGTGAACGGAAGCCTTTGTCCCAATTCATGAGGTTGGACAGCAACGGCAGGTTGGCGGTTTCCAGCGTGTGGAGACCAGGCCCGAAGTAGTCGGCAATCCGGCCTTCGTTGATAAAGGCAGCGATCTGTCCCTCGCGCACTGTCAATTGCGCGCCATGCTGGATCTCTTGATCAGCAAAAGGCACACGCCAGGCCATCTCGCCGGGTTCCTCCAGCCACTGGATGATGTCGACGAACTGCTTCTTGAGAAAATCGAACATGGTCACCTGCCAGCAGCTGCTCGCTTACCCTACAGCATCCTGCCGCACCGGCAATCCGAATGGCGAGCGCGCATCGTAACTTGGTCGCGCAGACGGGTGCAGCGTCCCGGTTAGACATGTTGCGCACAAACGTCCCCAACGCCCCGATGAGCCTATCAACTGTGCCGCAATCAAGGTTTATGGCTTACGGCCTACATTTTCCCGCGTTGGCGCTCGCAACACCACTGATTTCGTTGGCGAGAAATCCAGGCCTCGGCTCGATCTTTACCTTGCTTGATTTAGCGGCGGTTACAGTTGTGTCGGCGCCCGTACTGCGCGGACCAGCGCGGATAACCAACGCCAGCTAACCACTCAAGCCATGCCATTTATGGGCCCAGAGACATGGACGAACAAACGACCGCTTCCGACGCCTCCAATGGGGCGCTGGAACGGCCGCTTTCGCGGCGGATGGAGGCTTGCGCATCCTGCAGCGATTACAACCAGTAACGACGGGAGCATTCCACAGCGGACTTGCTCAAGAGAATTCTGGTTTTTGCGCGATGGTTAGGGGTTTCTGCGGTTTCTCTTTACGCTGCGTCACCTTTGACAGAACGGCTTCGAGAACCGGCGTCATCGTGCCCAGCCGCTTGGCGTTGATCGCCAGATCCCACAGCGGCTCGAACTTCTTCCAGCCTGCTGCGTAGGCGAAATGCTTCAGCCTATGCTTCGTGCTGTCGTGTGTCAGCGCGCTGTCTAGAGACTGTTATGAACCTGTCATCAAAGAGATGGCCTGTTTGCTCATGATTGTTGCGAAGGCGACAAGATGGAGGCCCGCCAGTGTCTGGGCATAGCGCTCGTAATCCTTGACGAGCCTGCGGAAGCGCGTGGCCCATGCGAAGGATCGCTCGACAACCCATCGGCGCGGCAGCAGAACGAAGCCACGTTTGGCTTCGGGCAGTTTGACGACCTTGAGATCGATGCCGTGCCGTGCAGCCGCCTGGGCGGTGGATTGACCGGTGTACCCCTGATCGACCCAGGCTATTTCCACGCTGTCGTCGGTGACCGCCTGGATGGTTCTGGCCATGGTTTCGACCTCACCGCGATCCTGAGCGCTGGCAGATGTGACATGCAAGGCCAGCAGGTTGCCCAGCGTATCGACCGCGATATGCACCTTGGAGCCTTTCTTGCGTTTGGCTCCATCATAACCACCGCGCTCGCCGCTTTCGGGTGTCGAACGCAAGGTTCTGCTGTCAATGATCGCGGCGCTTGGTTCGGCTTTGCGGCCGGATGCCAGACGCAGCACCACGCGAAGATCGTCTATCAGCGCCTCAAAGCATCCCGCCGCCAGCCAGCGCTGCGTCTGCTGGTAAACTGCCGGCCACGGCGGCAGGTCGTTGGGCATCCATCGCCAAGGCGCGCCAGTCTTCACAATGTAGCGCAAGCCGTTGAAAACCTCGCGCAGGCTGTGTTCGCGCTGCCCGGCATCCTCGGGCAAAAGCGTCAGATAGGGCGCAAGCAACGACCATTCTTCATCGCAGACGTCTGACGGATAGGGCTTGCGGCGTTGCTCCATACAAGCCTTTGAATCCATTCAGACCCGCAAGTCCATAACAGCCTCTAGGATGTTGCGCCATGAATAAAACTGGCGGTAGGCGCGTTCATACCCCTGCTTGAGCTGCTCCGGGGTCAACTTGGCTGGCCGATAAACCGTGTGTCGGGTGTCATAAAGATCCCAGTTATGGGTGAGGATCCGTCCTTGCGTCGACAATTGCTGGTGCAGCCGGGTGCCGGGGTAAGGCGTCTGGATATGGAATGTAGCCGTGGTGATACCCTGCCGGACGCCCCAATCTACGGTGCGGTCAAACACGTCGGCGTCGTCATCATCCATGCCGAACACGAAGGAGCCGTTGATCATGATGCCCAGATCGTTGAGCCGGCGCGCGACAGCGGCATAGTCGCGGGCAAGGTTCTGCTTCTTGTTGCTATCGGCCAGATTGCGCGGGCTGAAGGTTTCAAAGCCAACGAACAGACTTCGCAAGCCCGCCTCTGCCGCCTGCTCAATCAGATCGCCGCGCAGGATGGAATCAACGGTGGCGGCCCCCTGAAACAGGCGCCCCATACCGCGCATCCCCTCGAACAGCCCTGCGGCAAAGCGCCGGTCTCCCAGCAGATGATCGTCGAGAAAATAGAGGTGCCGGCCGGGAAGCCGTTCGATTTCCGCCAGCGCCTCGTCAATGCGCTGCGCATAAAAGGATCGGCCGCCGGAAAAGAAGGCGTCCTTGTAGCAGAAATCGCAATGCTGCGGACAGCCGCGCGTCACCACGATCGAATTGGGGACGAGATAGCGATCTCGCTTGATAAGGTCGCGCCGCACGGGCGGCAGGCCATGCAAGGTCCGCCCTTGCGTCGAAGCATAGCGCGGTTTCGGGCATCCATCGCGCAGATCTCGCAGGAACTGCGGAAATGTCTTCTCTCCTGGCCCCAAAAAGATAGTGTCGGCATGGGGCGCTGCTTCTTCAGGTAAAGACGTGACATGCAGCCCGCCCAAGGCCACGCGGCAACCTTTCGCCCGATAGTGGTCGGCTAGCGCATAGGCGCGATAGGCATTTGTGATATAGACCTGGATCACCACCAGATCGGGCTTGTCGTCGGTAGTCAGCAACTCGACATGATCGTCAACAAGCTCAGCCTCGTCATCGGGCGCCAGGAACGCAGCCAGCGTGGCAAGGCCAAGCGGAGGAAAGAGCGAATACTTGATCGGCCGCCAGAACGGGCTTTTGGCCTCGGTCAGCGCGGGGAGGATGAATTTGACCTTCATGCGCCTCCTCCAAAAAGATGCGGAAAGGCCACGCTTGCGCCGATCAGCGCTGCCACCATGGCCGCCAATAGGACCGCGCCTGCAGCCAGATCCTTGATTTGCTTCACCTGGGGATGAAAATCCGGCTGAACCAGATTGCAAAGCACCTCGATCGCGGTGTTGAAAGCCTCAGCGATCCAGACCATCGCCATGGCGAGCGCCAGCCAGCGCCAGTCATCAAGGCCACAGTGCAGCACCAAGCCTGCCAAAACCACTGCCAAGCTGGCGACGAGGTGGACGTGGGCATTGGGTTCGTTTCGGATCAGCGCACCGATGCCGTGCAGCGCAAAACCTATACTGCGTAACCTGGATACGCCGTATGAGATGAAGGACAGGCGCGTAGCATTTCGCAAACTACTTTGCATTGCAAAGTCTCCAGGCAAAAAATCTCAACTCGCTTGTGGTAATGTTTTCAAATCGCTGTCCGCGTGCGCCGTCGTCGCACGCGAAGCTTGGCGCAGCACACGTTCCAGCTCTCCCAGATAAGCCACGAACTGCTCGCGCCCGTGATTGGTCAGGCGGCAACGGGTATGTGGTCGTTTACCCTCATAGCCTTTGTCCAGCGCGACAAAGCCTGCCTCTTCCAGTACTTGTAGATGGCGGCTGAGATTGCCGTCGGTCAAGCCGCACAGGGCCTTCAGATCGGAAAAGCCCAGTCCATCCGCATGTCCAGCCAGCGACGTGGCGATCCCCAGGCGCGCCTTCTCGTGGAAAATCCGGTCCAGCCCGGCATAAGCATAGGGCGCTTGGCGGTCAGAACCCGGCATGATGGCGCTCCGCATCGCGATGGAGAATGAGAGCAACCGCAGCCTGCCCCAACGAGAAGGGGATGCCCATCATCCACGGTGACAGTGGCGCTCCCCGACTAGCGAGATCAAGCACGACCAAGCCACAAGCAAAATACCAGCCAGCGGGCCAGATAATGGCCTTTGGCAAGCTTGTCAGCGAGGTGAAGCCGATCAGCGCGATGAGGATCTGCCACAAGCCCGGCAGTATCCACAGGTTAGCCGGGCCTGAATTATAGAGGATCAGGGTGATGCCAGCGCCGGCGACACCAAAGGGCACCATCTGGCGTGCTGTGCCAGCGACCATCATCGAAGCCATCGTGCGATGCATCCGACTGATGCGGGCCAGCCCCTCCACGAAGATCAAAGCAGCCGATGCGACGGCAACGCTCACCCAAACCGCAACATAGTGCGTGGGGTCGTTCACGAGGTGTTCGGGCCACAACGTTTGCGCGACCGCCGCTAGAAACGCGAAGGCCCCGCTTCCCGCGATGGCCACCGGAGCGAAGCCATGGAAGCGCGTGCTGGATGCAAGCTGTGCGCGAATGCCGGCAATGTCGGATAGTGCTTGGTCGATATCGCGCATCAGGGACCTCACTTTGCAATGCAAAGCAGTTGGTCCAATTTTAATGTCAAGCAACTGCATCCACGTCCACCTTGGGATGGTGAATCTTCGCAACCTGTTCAACAAATGGCAAGTTCTGAGGGTTCGACGCGAGCCCGGCAACGCTTGGTATTGGTGCGGCTGCCGGCAGCTCAGAGCATCGCCTTTTGCGACGATCAGGATAGCCTTTCCCTGAACCACACCGCCACTTCGGCTTCGGTCAGCAAACCGCTTGCCAGCGCCAATACCATCTTGATGGCCTGCTCGGGGGCAAAGCCGATCTGCACGTTGTTCAGCGCGAGGAACAGGCGCGCCAGCACCCATGCGGTGCGCTTGTTGCCATCTATGAAGGGGTGATTGCACGCCACGCCATAGGCGTAAGCCGCAGCAAGCTGGCAAAGATCGATTTCGCCATAGGCCCATTGATTGCGCGGTCGGCCCAAAGCCGATTCCAACGCCGAAGCATCGCGCACGCCAATCGGGCCGCCATGCTCGGCCAGTTGGCGGTCATGTATGGCTAGCGCAAGTTCGGTCTCGATCCAGACCGGTTCGGCGATCTGCGCCATGTTACTTGGCCAGCACGCGCAGGATATCCCTGTCCTCGCGCATGATCTGTTCAGCCAGCGCCATCTTGGCCTCGAAGGAAGGATCCGACGCTGTGATCCGGATACCATCGGGCGTTTCCGTCACATACAGCGTGTCGCCCACGCCAGCACGCAGCTTGGCAAGCAATTCCTTGGGCAGGACGACACCGGCAGAATTGCCGATCTTGGTGATCTTGAGGCTGGCGTTCATACTATCGTTATAACATCAAGCGCGATTTGCTCAAGAGGCGTATCCTGAGCCCGGCCAAGTTGGCCATCAGGAGAAGCACAATGGGACATTCCGATCTCGACCCCGCCGTGCATGAACGGCGCCCTTGGAACGCCGGGCAGAATGTGGGACCCAAGCGACCGTTGCGGCCGCGCGACATTTGGGCCATCCGGTTTTACCTCGATGAGCACAAGCGACTCCGCGACCGAGCCCTGTTCGACCTGGCGATCGACAGCAAGTTGCGCGGGTGCGATCTGGTGAAACTGCGCATTGGCGATCTCGTCAGCGGCGGGGCCATTCGCAACCGGGCGACCGTCATTCAGCAAAAAACTGGTCGTCCGGTTCAATTCGAGATCATGGCTGAAGCGCGCAAGAGCCTGCTGGCTTGGCTGGAACAGCGGAAAGGCTCTCTGAACGACTTCGTTTTCCCAAGTCGAGTGGATTACATGGGCCATATCAGCACCCGCCAATATGCCCGCCTGCTTGACGAATGGGTTTCGACCGCAGGCCTCAACAAGCAGGAATATGGCACGCATTCGATGCGCCGGACCAAGGCCGCGCTCATCTACAAAGCGACGGGAAATCTGCGGGCCATCCAGATCCTGCTGGGGCACACCAACATAGAGCATACGGTCCGTTATCTCGGCGTCGACGTCGATGACGCCTTGACGCTGTCTGAGAGAACGGAGCTTTGACCGGGGTGCCGGCCCATCGGGCGATCGGTGGGCCGGTATACATGGTATGAACGAACGGGCGGTTTCGACGCACCATTCGTGGAGACCAACGTCGGATATTGGGGCGGTGCTGGAAACGGGCCGGGCAGGAGTTTGGCTGCAAGCCGGACCGGCCTTCCCGGATTGAACCATCACATCGATGGAAAAAGATCGACGCCGTTCGGTTGTCTATGCTGGCGTCTTCGAGCGTACCAGCTTCATCGGAGGGCCGCCCTCGATAATGGTGCAGCTCGAAAAATCCGGTGCGAATTTGCAGGTGATGCCCATCGTTTCGGACCGGAAGCTGACGGGCGACAAGGCAATCAGCCGCTCGAAGGCCGGGGCTCCGGCGAGCCTGCCAAACAAGCCTTCCGGGCGTGCTTCAAAATCGACCTTGAGCCCACCGCCCTCGAAATGCCCAGCCGCTCTGGAAAGCTCGGCGAGCGACAGCGTTTTTTCCCCGGTTGCGGGGGCTGCGATCTTCGGCCAGCCATAATCGGTCGCGACGGCACGCACAACGTCCGCTGTCAGGCGCCGGCCATCTCCGCCATTGGTCATAACCACGATGCCTTCGCCTTTCCCGCGATAGGCGATCATGAAGGATTCGAACCCCGGATTGACGCCATCATGGCCGAAGCGCGGAGCCTCGTCGGGATAGAGCGCCAGCCCGAGGCCCCAATTGTCCTTGACCGGTGTCATCATCTCCCGCGCCATCGCTGGCGAAAGGCGATGCCCGTTCTCACCTGCGGCAGAGGCCTGCAGATCGATCAACACGCGCGCCAGGTCGCTCGCGCTGGTCCACAAGCCCGCCGGTGCGAGCTGGGGCATGACCGCGTAATGGCCCGCAATCGTTTTGCCCCAGGCCGAACCAAACGCCATGTCGGCCCGGATTTTCGGCGATGGCGGCATGGCAAAGGCGCTGCGCGTCATGCCGAGCGGACCGAGCACCTCGCGCTGGGCAAGTTCGGCGAAAGGCATGCCGCTGACGTCCGAAAGGGCCAGTTGTGCCACCATGTAACCGCCGCCCGAATATTCAAACTGGCCACCTGCGGGCAGCACGCTGCGCACGGGCCGGTTGTCCGCAGGTGGCAACCCGTCCAGAATCTGGACGACCGTGGGGAGCACATCGCCGGGCCGATATGCCTGATCGAAGCCATGGACGCCAAGACCGGCCGTGTGGCTGAGCAACTGGCGCAGGGTGATGCCATGCGGCGCCAGCTTGTCGTCCTTCGGCATCTGCCACGAGCGAAGCGCCTCGTTGATGTTGCGATCCAGCCCGATCTTGCCTTGCTCAACCAGCCGCAATGCGATGATTGCTGTGATGACCTTGCTGATGGAGGCGGCCTGGAAGGCGGTGTTCGGGGTGACCGGCGCGCAGCTTTCAAGATCGCGCAGGCCCCAGCCGCGCGCCCAGGCGATCTTGCCCTCATGGATCACCGCGACGCTGATTCCCGGCACATCGTACCGGCGCATGTCCTCGACGAGCGTGAGCGGCTGCTCGCCCGGCCTGATGACCGCCGGACGCAAGCTGGTTTCGACATAGGCGATGTGCGCATTGCTGGGTCCGCCGATGGCGATGGAAGGCGCGGCACACGCCTTGGGCGCAGCTTGCGCGATGGCGGGGTAGGCGGCGATCGTGCCCAGCAACAGGGCGCAAAAGGTCATTCGTGCTTGCGGCATCGTCTGGGTCTCCAGCGTCGGGGGAAGGGAGGCGCGGCTCCCCGAGCATGACAGCGTTACGAAGGCGGCAGGCTGAGATCTTCGTGCCACCGGCAAAGGCCGGCGATCAGCCCCAGTTCGATCCCCAGCACCACGGCCAGCGTGATGGCCTGGCTGACGTCGAGGAACATGCAGCACATAAACAGGATCAAGGTCGTGATCGCGGCCAGATTGGCGACGCCGGTCGAGGTCGCGCGCCGCCAGTCGCGCTCAAGCATCAGCCAGGCGAGACGCAACTGTCCCCCTCCGGACAGCAGCAGCAGCAAGCTCAGCGAGGGTGCAACCACCCGATAGGCGCCGCCAATGATAAGCTTTTGCGCGACGGCCATGCCGGCACCCGGTCCGCCCTTGCCGCCGAACAGATGCGGCAGGCCAAGCAGCGCGGCGCTGATTTCCATGGCCGCGATGGGGACCATCACGGCGATTGCCAGCGTGTAATTGGTCAGGACGAACCGCCCTTCCTGCGCCATCGGCATCTGGCGCAAGGCGCCGATCAGGCATCCGGTCGCGAAACTCAACCCGCGTCCGTCCTCGACGGCGATATCGAACTCCTCCCACATCGCCTGCGCCCATTCACGCCGGGCTTCTCCAAGACACTGGCAGGCCAATGTCATCAACGCGCGGGAGAAGGCAATCATCATATCCCGGCGGCCTTGGGTGAGAGTGGGGCAGCGCCGGGCGCAAGCTCCTGCATCAGCGCGTAGCCTTTGGCGGTCAGGCGATAGGCGTGGCGTGCTGGGCGACCGGGCTGAACGGGCTCGCGCCATTCCGCTTCGACCAGCCCCTGATCGGTCATCCGCATCAGCAGCGGATAGAGCGTGCCCGAGAGCAGGCCTGTTTCCTTCATCAGATCATAGCCGTGGTGCCACTGCCGGTCCGACAGGGCCTGCAGCAGAGAGATCATCTGCTTTGAAGGGCGGCGGTTTCGTATCATTCGCCATGATCAACATATGTAGATTTAAGAGTCAAGCGCTGTTGAACTGCTCGTGGAGGCGAAGGAGCTGGCAGGCAAACCATGGCCGACGGCGTTGAAAAATGTCAGTCAAGGGGTGCACCACCTGACTGAACGAATGGTCAGTTTCGACGATCAAGATCGAGATACTGGACGGCCGCTTTTTGGGCGATTGTCCAAATGCTCAA
>NZ_APCQ01000429.1:0-15992 GCF_000410615.1 Novosphingobium sp. B-7
GCGCCGCTGCGCGCAAGCATGGCTGCACGGTGGACGACCTGCCCGCCCGGCGCGACAGGCCGCGTTGCAATCGATCGAGGGTGGCGAGGCGCAGATCGCCGGGCTGGCGCGCGTGGCGATGGACGCGGGCCTGGACTATCGCGCCAAGGCAGAGGCGCTTTCGGTGCAGCGGGCCGAGGCCGCGCGCAAGCTGGACAAGGCAGTGGCCGCCGAACTGGCGCCGCTGCGGCTGGATGCGGCACGCTTTCACACCGCCGTGGTGCGCCTGCCCGAGGATCGCTGGAGCGGCCAGGGCATGGACGCGGTGGAGTTCCTCATCTCCACCAACCCCGGCAGCGATTTTGCGCCGCTGGGCAAGATCGCCTCGGGCGGGGAACTCTCGCGCTTCATCCTGGCGTTGAAGGTCGCGCTTGCCGAACAGGGCGGGGCAGCGACGGTGATCTTCGACGAGATCGATCGCGGCGTGGGCGGCGCTGTGGCCAGTGCCATTGGCGAGCGCCTGGCCCGCCTGGCGCACGGTGGCCAGTTGCTGGCCGTGACCCACAGCCCGCAAGTGGCGGCGCGGGGTGACGCGCATTATCTGATCGCCAAGTCGAGCGAGGGCACAGTCACGCGCACCTCGGTGAGCAAGCTGGACGCGGCCGGCCGCCAGGAGGAAATCGCGCGGATGCTCTCTGGCGCGGAAGTGACCGCCGAGGCGCGCGCGCAGGCCAGCCGCCTGCTCGAACAGGCTTGAACCCTTTTGCCCGGGTGGGCAGGCGGTTCCTCCACAGCTATGCCTTGCCCGGACTGGCGATAGCGCTTTACGAATTGCCGTGATGGCGTATCGCGCCGGTGACTGGCGCAATTGTTTGGTGAAAGTGGCGTATAATGAGTGATCCGGCAGGCATCGATCCGGCAGCAATGGGCGAGGCAGCCGCCGCGAACGAGCTGATGCGGCTGGCGCGCCAGATCGCCTATCACAACCGGCGCTATCACGCCGAAGACGCCCCGGAAATTTCCGACGCAGAATATGATGCCCTGGTGCGGCGCAATGCTGAACTGGAAACGGCGTTCCCGCATCTGATCCGTGCCGACAGCCCCTCGCGCGCCGTGGGTCACGAGGTTTCTGCTTCTCCCCTGCGTAAGGTGACACACGAGGTTCGCATGATGAGCCTCGACAATGCCTTCACCGACGAGGAGGTCGAGGAATTCGTCGCGCGCGTGCGCCGCTTCCTGGCGCTGCCGGCCGATGCGGCGGTGGTGATGACGGCGGAAGACAAGATCGACGGCCTGTCATGCTCGCTGCGCTATGAAGATGGCCGGCTGGTCCGCGCGGCCACGCGTGGTGATGGCCAGGTGGGCGAGGATGTGACTGTCAATGTAGCCTATATCAAAGACATACCGCAGGAACTTCGCAGCGATTCCGGTGTCGTGCCACCGGCCGTGTTCGAAATCCGGGGCGAGGTCTACATGGCCAAGGCCGATTTCCTCGCGCTCAATGCCGCGCAGGAGGAAAAGGGCGACAAGGTCTTTGCCAACCCGCGCAACGCCGCCGCCGGATCGCTGCGCCAGAAGGACGCGAGCGTGACGGCCGCGCGGCCCTTGCGCTTTCTGGCGCATGGCTGGGGTGCGGCCAGCGCGGTGCCGGCTGAAACGCAGTGGGCGATGATGCAGCAGATCGCGGCCTGGGGCGTGCCAGTGTCACCCCTGCTGACGCGCTGCGATGATACCGCGCAGATGCTGGCGCACTATCGCAGCATTCAGGCGCAACGTGCTGAATTACCCTATGATATCGATGGCGTGGTGTACAAGGTCGATAGCCTGGAATGGCAGCGCCGGTTGGGCTTTGTTGCCAAGGCACCGCGCTGGGGCATGGCGCACAAGTTTCCTGCCGAACAGGCGGAAACCACAGTGGAGGCAATCGATATCCAGGTCGGCCGCACCGGCAAGCTGACGCCAGTGGGCCGCCTGCGCCCGGTGCTGGTGGGTGGGGTGACTGTCACCAACGTCACGCTTCATAACCGTGATGAGATCGGCCGGCTGGGTGTGCGCGTCGGCGATCGCGTGGTCTTGCAACGGGCTGGTGATGTTATCCCGCAAGTGGTTGAAAACCTGACACGCGAAGAAGACCGTCCGGCCTATGTCTTTCCCGATCACTGCCCGGAATGCAGCAGCGAGGCGGTGGCAGAAGAGGGCGAGGTCGACGTGCGCTGCACCGGCGGGCTGGTGTGCCCGGCGCAGCGGACCGAGCGGCTCAAGCATTTTGTCAGCCGCGCCGCCCTCGATATCGAGGGCCTGGGCGAAAAGACTATCGCCGAATTTTTTGCGCTGGGCTGGTTGGAAAGCCCGGCCGACATCTTCCGCCTGCGCAAGCGGCGTGACGACATCGTCGGCCGCGAGGGCTGGAAGGACAAGTCGGTCGACAATCTGCTCGCCGCGATCGAGGCCAAGCGCCAGCCCGATGCCGCGCGCCTGCTGTTCGGGCTGGGCATTCGCCACGTTGGCGCGGTCACCGCGCGCGACCTGTTGAAGCGCTTCGTCACGCTGCCCGCGCTGCGCGCCGTGGCCGAACGCGCCCATGGCGGCGATGAAGAGGCCAAGGCCGAACTGCTGGGCATCGACGGCGTTGGCCCGGTGGTGGTGGAAGCGCTGGGCGATTTCTTTCACGAGCCGCACAACATCGCTGTGTGGGACGATCTACTGGGTGAAGTGAGCCCGCCCGATTTCATCGTCGAAACCCGCGCCAGCGCCGTCGCGGGCAAGACCGTGGTGTTTACCGGCAAGCTGGAAACGATGAGCCGCGACGAGGCCAAGGCCCAGGCCGAGGCGCTGGGCGCACGGGCCGCTGGCAGCGTTTCGCCCAAGACCGACCTGGTCGTTGCCGGGCCGGGTGCGGGCAGCAAGCTGAAAAAGGCAGCCGAACTGGGCATTGAGGTGATCGACGAAGCCGCCTGGGCGGAAATCTTCAAGGCAGCGGGATAGGCGATTATGGCCCTTCACACCTGGTGGCTGTTTGTCGTCACCGTCTTTTTCATTTCGATCTCGCCCGGCCCCAACATGCTGCACGTGATGACGCGCAGCGTGACGCTGGGCTTTGGCCGGGCGATGCTGGCCATGAGCGGCTGCTTTCTCGCCGTGCTCACGCTGCTCAGCCTCTCGGCCGCGGGGCTGTCGGCGGTTCTGGTGGCGATGCCGCAGGTGTTTACCGCGCTCAAGATCGTCGGCGCGGCCTATCTGCTTTACCTGGGGTACAAATCCTGGACCGCCAAGGAGTCTCCGGTGGACATGGTGGGCGATGGGCCAGTGGCTCTGCCATCGCCGCTCGGCCTGTTTCGCACCGGATTTCTGATCGGCATCAGCAACCCCAAGGCATTGCTGTTTGCCGGGGCATTCCTGCCGCAGTTCATCGATCCTGCCCGGCCCAAGGCGGCGCAGTTTGCCGTCATGGTGGCAACCTTTGGCGTGATCGAGATGACCTCGTACCTGCTTTATGCGCTGGGCGGCCGCTCGGTGGCGCGCTGGCTGGAAAAACCATCGCCGCGCAAGATCTTCAACCGCGTGACCGGCGCGATCTTCGTGGCGTTTGGCGTGGCGATGGTGGGTAGCCGGGTTTAGGCTTTGGTGCTTGGGTTCTCACCACCCCCCGACCCCCTCCTCTGAAGAGGAGGGGGAGTTAAGCTGCTGATTTTTTAGCCCCATCCTCTTTAGAGGAGGGGGTTGGGGGTGGTGCTGGCCCTTATGCCGCGCCCGCGCAATTCACCACTTCTGCGACCACGCCGGCAGCGCACCGGGCTTGCTGGCATGAATGCGCGCGGTGGCGCGGCGGCGCAGCCACAGGATCGACCAGTCACCACGCACCTGGCGCGCGGCAAGGCGCAGGCCGGCGCGGGCGTAGGCGGCGCGCACGGCCTTTTCCTGCGTGGCGAGCAAGCCAGCGAGGAGAATATGGCCGCCCGGCTTGACCGCGGCGGCAAATTCCGGCGCCAGTTCGATCAGTGGACCCGCCAGGATATTGGCAATCAGCAGGTCATAGGGCGCCGACAGGCGCAGCAGCGGGTGATCCATGCCAGCCGCGATGACCATGGCAAGCTTGCCAGGCCCATCGCCCAGCGGCACGCCGTTGGCATCGGCATTGGTTGCGACCACCGGGCCGCAGACGGCATCGATGTCGCTGGCGATGGCGCGCGCGCCGGGCCACAGATGTAGCCCGGCAAAGGCGAGCAGGCCGGTGCCGGTGCCGATATCGGCCAAGTTGCGCACCACCGCGCCATTGGCCTTCATATGCGCCAGCATCGCCAGGCACCCGGCGGTGGTGGCGTGTTGGCCGGTGCCAAAGGCCTGGCTGGTGGGGATCAGGAAATTGCGGATGCCGGGCGTGTCCACTGCCAGATATTCGGGGGTGTGGACGTGGAACGGCCCTTCGTGGATCGGCTCCACCCCGTGCTGGCTGAGCGTGACCCAGTCTTCCTCGGGCAGTTGTTCGATCACCATCGGCGGCGCGCCATCGGCGAACAGCGCGGCGATCGCGGCGCGTTCGTCTTCGCCCGGTTCGTCGGCCAGCCAGGCTTCCAGCTGCCAATCGTCGGGCTTGTCCTCGGCAATCTCGCTGCCGGCGATGACGATGTCGGCGTCCCAGTCGAACACGTCTTCGTGGGCGATCAGCGCGGCCTGGACGATGGGGCGCGGCGCAAGGATGGTGATTTTCCAGCTCATGGCGCGGGTCTTTGCGGCGGCGCGGCCTCCTTGGCAAGCGTCTCGTCAAGCCGGGCGCGGCCATTGGCGGCATAGGTGCGGCAGGCACCCGGCACCGGCCGGGGCGCCCCATGCGCAAGGCGCTCGAACAGGTCGCTGGCGCCGGGATGAGGCGTGATCAGCACGGTGCAGGGCAGGGCGGCAATGCGATCGAGCGAGGCGCGAAACGCCGCGACATAGGCGGGATGATCGGCAAAGCGCCAACCCGGCGCGGCCATCGCGGTGACGCTGTCGACATAGGCCATGGCGCGGCAATCGCGGCCCTGGCAGCTGGTCCAGGTCCAGCTGGTGGAGCCGGGGGCGTGGCCTGGCGTGGCATGGGCGACAAGGCGCAGCGGCCCGGCCACCAGCGTTTCGCCATCATGCAGCACGCGATCGACGGCAACGGCCGGGAACGGCTTGAGCCAGGCGGACTGGGGATCGTCTGCCGGAACCTGACCGGTGGTGAGCACGCGCGCGGCGGCGGGCATGGCCGCCAGGCGTGCGCCGGTCATCCGCTTTAGCGCAGCCAGGCCGCCAGCGTGATCGGAATGTTCGTGGCTGAGCACGATCCAGCGCACGTCATGCAGGCGAAAACCGGCGGCAACGATGTTGCGCGCGACACTGTCGGCGGCCTCCGCCACGCCGGCATCGATCAGCACATGCCCTTGCGGCGAGGTGACGAGAACCGCGCTGATCCCGCAGGTGCCGACGTACCAGGTATTGGCAAAGATCCGTTGCGGCGGCGCGGGATCGGCCCAGCCATCGCGGTTGTGGCAGGCCTGGGCGAGGGTGGGCCGCGCCGGAATGTGCGACGGCTGCGATCGGGCAAGCGCTGGCGCGGCCATGGCAACAAGCCCGGCGAGCGCGGCTGCGAAGATAGGAATGGTGCGCATCGCCTGTGGTTTGCGCGTCATCTTGCCGCATGACAACATACGAATTCGGCTTGGCCCTTTCGGCGGCTTGCACCCCGGGGCTTTTCGACTAATAGCGACTCGTCCCGACCGGAAACCTCATCCCGGTCGCCTTTGCGATAATAAGGGGAAGTTCCATGGCGCTGGCGCACAGCAACCGGCCACTTTCGCCGCACCTCCAGATCTGGCGCTGGGGTCCGGCCATGCTGGTCTCGATCCTCCACCGTGTTACGGGCAATGGCCTGGCCTTTGTCGGCCTGTCGCTGTTGCTGTGGTGGCTGGGTTCGATCGCCAGCGGTCCTGAAGCCTATGCGACGTTCATGACCTATGTGTGGACCGGCGCCGATGGCGGCCTTTCCGCCATTACCGCGATCCTCGGCAAGATCGTGCTGGTCGGCCTGTCGTGGGCGTTCTTCCAGCATGCCGCCACCGGCATCCGTCACCTCGTGCTCGATATCGGCGTGGGCTACGAACTTTCGGTCAATGCCCGTTGGTCGGTCTTCACTATGATCGCTTCTGTCGGTCTTACGGCTCTGTTCTGGGGCTTCGTGCTGCTGCGCTAAGCGCCGGCACGCCTTACCTGATTTCTCGGAGGTACCATGGGTAACGGAACTTCGATCGGTCGCGTGCGCGGGCTGGGCTCCAGCCACGCCGGCACGCACCACTGGCTGGCCCAGCGCCTTACGGCGGTGGGCAACCTGATCGTCATCCCCTTCCTCGGCATCAGCCTGGCGCTGCTGCCCGCGCACGATTATGTCACCGTGCATGGCTGGGCGGCCAAGCCGCTGTCGGCCACCATGCTGGTGCTGCTGGTGCTCAACACGCTTTACCACGCGCGCCTGGGCGTGCAGGTCATGCTGGAAGACTACATCCACGAAGAAGGTGGCAAGGTCGCATCCTGGATGCTGATCAACTTCGTGCCCGCCGCCGCTGCCGTGTTCGGCATCGTCTCGATCATCCGCATCGCACTGGGGGCCGCGTAAGCCATGTCTGCTGCCTACAAGATCATCGATCATACCTATGACACCGTCGTTGTCGGCGCGGGCGGTTCGGGCCTGCGCGCCACGATGGGTTCGGCCCAGGCCGGTCTGCGCACCGCGTGCATCACCAAGGTGTTCCCCACCCGCTCGCACACCGTGGCGGCGCAGGGTGGTATCGCGGCTTCGCTGCAGAACAACACGCCCGATCACTGGACCTGGCACATGTACGACACCGTCAAGGGGTCTGACTGGCTGGGCGACCAGGACGCGATCGAATACATGGTGCGTGAAGCCCCGGCCGCGGTTTACGAACTGGAGCACGCTGGCGTGCCGTTCAGCCGCAACGCCGATGGCACGATCTATCAGCGCCCGTTCGGCGGCCACATGCAGAACATGGGCGAAGGCCCGCCGGTGCAGCGCACCTGCGCCGCCGCCGACCGCACCGGCCACGCCATGCTTCACGCGCTCTATCAGCAGAGCCTGAAGTATGATGCCGACTTCTTCATCGAATACTTCGCCATCGACCTGATCATGGAAAACGGCGAATGCCGTGGCGTGATCGCGCTGTGCATGGACGATGGCTCGATCCACCGCTTCCGTGGCCACGCCGTGGTGCTGGCCACCGGCGGCTATGGCCGCTGCTATTTCACCGCGACGTCGGCCCACACCTGCACCGGCGACGGTGGCGGCATGGTGCTGCGCGCGGGCCTGCCGCTGCAGGACATGGAATTCGTCCAGTTCCACCCCACCGGCATCTATGGTGCGGGCGTGCTGATCACCGAAGGCGCGCGCGGGGAAGGTGGCTATCTCACCAACTCCGAAGGCGAGCGTTTCATGGAACGCTATGCCCCCTCGGCCAAGGACCTCGCCAGCCGCGACGTGGTGTCGCGTTCGATGGCGCTGGAAATCCGCGAAGGCCGTGGCGTTGGCCCGCACAAGGACCACATCTACCTGCACCTTGATCACATCGATGCCAAGGTGCTGGCCGAGCGCCTGCCCGGGATCACCGAAAGCGGCAAGATCTTTGCCGGCGTCGACCTGACGCGCCAGCCGCTGCCGGTGGTGCCGACGGTGCACTACAACATGGGTGGCATTCCCACCAACTACCACGGCGAAGTGATGACCATCGGCGCCGATGGCAATCCCGAAACCGTGGTGCCGGGCCTGTTCGCCGTGGGCGAAGCGGCCTGCGTTTCGGTGCACGGCGCCAACCGCCTGGGCTCCAACTCGCTGATCGACCTTGTCGTGTTCGGCCGCGCCACCGGCCTGCGCCTCAAGGAATTGATCAAGCCGGGCACGGCGCACCAGTCGCTGCCCAAGGACAGCGCGGACCTGGCGCTGTCGCGCCTGGATCACTTCCGCAACGCCAAGGGCGGTTCGCCCACCGCCAAGATCCGCACCGAGATGCAGCGCGCGATGAGCCAGCACGCGGCGGTGTTCCGCACCGACGAGCTGATGGCCGAAGGTAAGCACAAGCTGGCCGAAATCTATGCCTCAATGCAGGATATCGGCGTGTCGGACCGTTCGTTGATCTGGAACTCGGATCTGGTGGAAACGCTGGAGCTGGACAACCTGATCAGCCAGGCTTCGGTGACAATGCATTCGGCCTACAACCGCAAGGAAAGCCGCGGCGCCCATGCGCACGAGGATTTCCCCAACCGCGACGACGCCACCTGGATGAAGCATACCGTGGGCTGGTTCGACGGCTGGGGCGGCAAGAGCGGCGACATCAAGCTCGATTACCGCCCGGTGCACGAATACACGCTCACCGACGACGTGCAGTACATCAAGCCCAAGGCGCGCGTCTATTGATCCGCGCCTGACGGCAAGAGACCAAGCAAAGGCCGGGGTTGGCAAGACCCCGGCCTTTTTCGTTGATCCAAACTGGGGCTTGTTTCCATGGGTGGAAGCCATGCGTTGCAATAGGTTGTGAACCATCGCGCTCTCGTTGGCCGGGGCGGAGATGGGAGATATCATGACCTATTATCGCGATGGAGCGGAAGTAACGCTGGACCAGACGCAGGCGCAAAGGCGTTCTCCCTTCGCGACGTTCCTGGCCAACGGCAACATCCTGGTCATGAACGAGGACACCGCGCATCCCAATTCGGGTGACTATATCTATTCCGTATTCACGGCCGATGGCGTGGCCAGCGGGGTAACTGCCACGGTGCGCGACTATGAGGTTTTTACGCTCGCCGACGGCAATGCGATCACTGTCAAGGAGGCCGAGGGCGCCGGTAGCCCCGTCACCCTGTCGCTGTTGGACACCGATCCGCGCGATGGCACGATCAGCGGGACGATCACGGTACCGGCGCCGTCCCCCTCGGCCACGTACACCGGCACTTCGGTACTGGCGCTGAAGGGCGCGGATCTGGGCAACGTGGCCGTTGTCAGCAACGTCGATTTTGGGGGGAACGCGGCGCGGGCGGTGGTCAACATCGTTGACCTGGCAACGATGAGCGTCGTTGCGCGCTTCACGGCCTCTTCCTCGGATCGGGATTTGCCGCCCAGCGTGACGCAGTTGGCCGACGGTTCACTGCTTACGCTGGCGCTGGGCAATGGGGTGTCGAGCGGAAACGTCGGCTACACCTATGCGATCCATGCCGTGGACGGCACCGAGATCAAGGCGGCGACGCTGCTGGCGCTGCCGACGCGGTATGGCAATGCGGTGGAAGTGCAGATGGTCGCGCTTGCGACGGGTGGCTTTGCCATGACCTGGGCCGAAAACCATTCCAGTGGCGGTTTCGTGTCGCTGGGGGCGCTGCATATGCAGGTGTTCGATGGCAGCGGTGCCGTGGTGCAGGCCGATACGATCGTCAGCGAGGATGGTCCGCGCTTCGTTGGCTCGACCGACTTGGTTGCCCTGGCGGATGGCGGCTTCGCGATCGCCTGGGCCAGCGCCAACCCGGCGGGCGGCGCGAACGGCGCCAGCGAGATTGCGTTGCGGACCTATGATCATTCCGGCGGCGAAATCGGCCAGGAGCAGATCGTCAACACCACCACGGCGGGAACCCAGGATGCCGCGCAACTTGTGGCGCTGGCCGATGGTGGTTTTGCCGTGCTGTGGCGCGACGGCAACGGCACCTTGCACTCGCAGGCCTACACCGATCACCACGGGCAAACGGTGGAAGGCACGGCGGCGGCTGATAAACTGGTGGGCACCGAAAAGGACGATCTGTTTCTCGGCCATGGCGGCAACGACAGGTTTGCGGGCGGCGCGGGGAACGACACGATCAGCTTTGCCGATGCGCAGCAGGGCATCTACCTGACGCTGGCGACGACCAAGCCGGTCGACACGATCGGGGCGGGGACGGTCCAGATCAAGAGCATCGAAAACGCCATCGGCTCGCAATTCGATGACACGATCCTTGGCAACAAGGATGCCAACCGCCTGGAAGGCGGCGCGGGCAATGATCGCTTGAAGGGCGGGGCGGGGGATGACCACCTGCTCGGCGGCGCCGGCAACGACGCGCTGTTTGGCCAGGCGGGAGCCGACCGCATGGAGGGCGGCACCGGCAATGACGTCTATTATGTCGATGACGCCGGCGACAGGGTGGTGGAGCGCGGCGATGATGCCGGGATCGACAAGGTCTTCTCCACCATCAGCTATCGTCTCGATGCCAACGTTGAGCGGCTCACGCTGGTGAGCGGCGCGGGCAACATCAATGGTGCGGGCAACAACGCCAACAACACGATCGTGGGGAACGAGGGCGACAACGTGTTGAGTGGGGGCGGCGGCATAGACAGCCTGACCGGCGGGGCGGGGCACGATACCTTCGTGTTCGACACCAGCCCGCTGGCCGTCGGGCGCACGGTGATCCGCGATTTTGTGAGCGGCGAGGACAAGATTGCCCTGTCACTCGATGCGTTTGGCGCAGGTTTCTATGCACAGCCACCTGGCGCCATTGCCGATGCCGAATTCGGCTATGGAACGCGTGCGACCACAGCCGAACAAAGCCTGATCTATGACCGGGCCAGCGGAAACCTCTATTACGACGTCGACGGCACCGGGCCGGAGAAGGCGGTGCGCATCGGGGTGTTGATGGGCGCGCCCGATCTGCACCTGGCGGATATCATACTGGTCTAAGCGACCTTGCCCCGGCGCCTGCACCGCATGACAGCGGGCGGGCGCCGGGGATAGGGTGAAGGATCAGCGGTTGCGCTTTTCCTGCTTGGCCTGTTCCTTGGCCGCATCGGCAGCGGCGGCCTCGCGCGCGCGGTTGGCAGCGACGGCGCTGGCATCGCGCGAGGTTGCGCCACGCGCCGGATAAGGACAGCTGCGCGACTGGCCAACGCCCTTGAGGAACGAACGGCGGGCGGTGCCGGCGAACAGGGCCACCTGCCAACGGCGCTGTGCTTCGTTCGCGCCAGAGATTTCGCGGATGATGCCGCCGAACGGGATCAGCGAGCCGACGATCGACTTGGCCGTATTGCCCACCTTGAGGCCGCCCTTGGTGTAATCGGCAATATCGATGTCATCGCCGAGCACGGCATCGAGCCGGCGGATTTCGGACGAGATCGCCGGGCAGCTGCGCAGGCCAGCCAGAGTATAGGGCGTTTCCTGGGCGCGCTGCAGGATCGGCGGAATATCTTCCTTCTTGAGGTTCACCGTTTCGAGCGGCGTGGCGACGACATCGCCGACCTTGGCATCCTTGGGAGCCACGGCAGTCTGCGCGTGGGCGGCGAGGCTGCCAAGCGCGAGCGGGAGCATCGCGCCGAGCAGGGCGGCGCGGGCGGCATTTCGGTGTGCGAACATAATCGGTAAAACTCCCCGGTTTCCCGCATTACGCTGCAAACCGGCCTAAGTTCCACACGATCTGCCGATCACACCGCGCCCGGCGCAAAGGTGTTGCACTGCGCCGGGTTGCCGCTGTCGAGGCCCTTGCGCAGCCAGGCCATCCGCTGTTCAGAGCTGCCATGGGTAAACGCAGCCTCGACCGGGGTGCGGCCGGCGGCTTTCATCAGCGTGTCATCGCCGATCTGGTGCGCGGCGCGCAGGCCTTCCTCGACATCGCCGGTTTCGATCCGGGAACGATTTTGCGCGGCCCACACCCCTGCGTAGCAATCGGCCTGGAGTTCGAGGCGCACCGACAGGGCGTTGGCCGCATCGGGATTGGCGCGCTGCGCCTGTGTTACCTTGTCTGACGTGCCGACCAGCTTCTGGATATGGTGGCCATATTCATGGGCCATGACATAGACCCGCGCGAAATCACCGCCTGCGCCGAGCTTCTTGTCCAGCTCGGTATAGAAATCGGTGTCGATGTAGATGCCCTGGTCGCTGGGGCAATAGAACGGCCCCATGGCGCTTTGCGCCGCGCCGCAGCCCGAGGAACCCTGGCTGGAATAGAACACCAGCTTGGGTGCGCGAAACGCGATGTTCTCGCTGGCCAGCAAAGGCTTCCAGGTCTTGTTGAGCGAGGATAGCGCATTGCAGCTTTCATGGCTGAACGCGTTGACGTCACACGCCTGGGCAAGCGTTTCACCGCCGGGTTGGCCGACCTGCTGCGATGGCGTTTCTCCCACCGGCCCGGCCAACTGGCGGGGCAAGCCACCGAACAGGAACGACGCGCCAACCACGACCAAGACCCCGAGGATGCCAAAGCGTGAGCCGACCAGACTGAGGATCAGGCCAAGCGGGAAACCGCCGCCACCGCCGCCGCCCAAAGAAAAGCCGCCGCCCCGGCCGCGCTGGTCTTCCACGTCGATGTTGTTGTCGTAATCGTCGAGCCGCATCGCTTGCCTGTCGTCTGTGTGCCGTACGTGCCACGGCATATAGCGTAATTGGCAAGCCGTGGCGCGCGACAATGTTCCGCGTCATGCGCCAGGAATTTCGCGCCCAGGCTCGATTCACCGTGCTTTACAGTTTGGGAACTTGCGCGTCTTGGCGGGTTTTGTCAGCAATGAGCCTGCGCTGAAGCGTTTGGGGACATAGATGAGTCGTGGCGCAAGGCTGTTGAGGGCACTGGCCCTGGTGTCGCTGGCAGCCGTGCTGCCGGTGAACGCCACGCGTGCGGCTACCGCGCCCGCGGCCCAGACCCTGGAGCAGCGGCTGCGTGGCCATGTCGAGACGCTGGCCAGCCCGGCCTTCGCCGGCCGACGCCCCGGCACCGACGGCGAAACCCAGACCTTGCGCTATCTGGTGCGGCAGTGGTTCGAAATGGGCCTGGAATCGGGCACCAACCTGCCGGGCAGCCCGTGGTTTGCGCCGGTCGAACTGGTCGCGCGCGAGCCGGTGCTATCGCGCGCGGCCTTCATGCGTGGCCGGCGGCGCCTGGCGGCTGACGAGCATGATGTGTTCGTGGTCACCTCGGGCGTGCGCAACCTGGTGGACAGCGCGCCGGTGCTGTTTGTCGGCCATGGGGTGGTGCCATCGCGCACCGAACTGGCCGGCCGTGTGGCGCTCTTGCTGGAAAGCAAGGCAGCCGCGGGCAACAAGCGTGGTGACCATGACGAGCGCCACGGCGATGTGGAGGCAGGGCGCGAGGCCGTGGGCCGCCTGCTGGACGGCGGGGCCATGGCGGTGATCACGGTGCTGGATGGCACGCGCACCCTTGATGATGTGGCGGCGCGGCGGCGCAAGGCTGGCACGATGCTGGCCGGAGAGCGGCTCGACAACGAGATCGAGGCGTTTGTTACCCCCGACATGGCCGATCGCCTGCTGGGCGGAACCACGGCCGCGCCAGGCCAGGCGCTGGCCGCTGCCCAGGCCGAGGCAGAAAAGCCCGATTTCACGCCGCGCCTGATCGGCACTACGGCCAGTCTGGAAGCGACCAGCACCGAAACCCGCGTGCGCACGCACAACCTGATCGGCCGCATTCCCGGGCGCGATCCCGCTGCCGGCGCCGTGCTGCTCGTGGCGCATTGGGACCATTTCGGGGTTTGCACGGCGGCCGGGGCGATCTGCCCGGGCGCGGTGGACAATGCCAGCGGTGTGGCGGTGATCACCGAAGTGGCGCGGCAGATCTTGGCAGGCATGCCGCAGCGCATGCCCGATCGCGATATCTATGTTCTGGCCACCACCGGCGAGGAAATGGGCCTGCTTGGCGCCCTGGCCTTTGCCGAAAATCCGCCGCTGCCGCTGGGGCGGATCGTGGCGGCGTTCAATGTCGACAGCACCGGCCTGGTGCCGGCGGGCGGACAAGTGGCGATCGTGGGGCGGGGGATGACCCCGCTGGATGATACTGTGGCGCGGGTGCTGGCGCGGACGCGTCGCAAGCTGGTCGATGGCCGGGCGGCCAATGCCTATGTGCGCCGGCAGGACAGCTGGGTGCTGATGCAGCATGATGTGCCCGCGATCATGGTCAGCACCAGCTATGCCGACGAAGCCCGATTGGACCGGTTCATGACCGGCGCCTATCACACGCCGGCCGATACGCCGGACCATGTGAACTATGCCGGCATGGCCGATGACGTGCAGATTAACACCGAGCTGGTGCGCGAATTTGCCGATGCCCGTCGCTATGCCACAGGGGGCGTGACACCCCCGGCGACGGTGCCCGCGCCAGGGCCGACAAATAGCGCCCGAACCCCCTAGCCAATTGTTCCCGGCTTGATTACATGGGCCGCCACGATTCTACCCGGACAGGAAGTGGCAGCGCACATGGATATCCCCCTCGGCCTTACCTTTGACGACGTTCTGTTGCGTCCGGCCGAGTCAGACATTCTGCCTTCGCAGGCCGATACCCGCACCCGCCTGACCAAGGCGATCGCTCTCAACATCCCCGTGCTGTCTTCGGCCATGGACACTGTGACCGAGGCCGACATGGCCATCGTGATGGCCCAGCTTGGCGGGATCGGCGTGTTGCACCGCAACCTGACGATCGAGGAACAGGCCGCCGCCGTGCGCGCAGTGAAGCGCTATGAAAGCGGCATGGTGGTCAACCCGATCACCATTTCGCCTGATGCCACGCTGGGCGACGCCCAGGCGCTGATGAGCGCCAACCGCATCAGCGGCATTCCGGTGGTGGAAGCCGGCGGCCGGCTGGTGGGCATCCTCACCAATCGCGACGTGCGCTTTGCCGCCAATCTGGCGCAGCCGGTGCGCGAGTTGATGACGCACGAAAACCTGGCTACGGTGAAGCTGGGCACCAGCGGCGACGAAGCCCGCCGCCTGCTGCACGCCCGCCGCATCGAAAAGCTGCTGGTGGTGGACGATGCCTATCGCTGCATCGGCCTGATCACGGTGAAGGACATCGAAAAGTCGGTGACCTATCCCAACGCCACCAAGGACAGTGCCGGCCGCCTGCGCGTGGCCGCTGCCACGACCGTGGGTGAAAAGGGCATGGCCCGCACCGCCGCCCTGGTGGAAGCGGAATGCGACGTGGTGATCATCGACACCGCCCATGGCCACAACCGCGACGTGGCCCGTGCCGTGGAAGCGGTGAAGAAGCTGTCGAACGACGTGCAGGTGATTGCCGGCAACGTTGCCACCGCAGAGGCCACCCGCGCGCTGATCGATGCCGGGGCCGATGGCATCAAGGTGGGCATCGGGCCGGGCTCGATCTGCACCACCCGCATCGTTGCCGGCGTGGGCGTGCCGCAGCTGACCGCGATCATGGAATGCGCGGCCGAGGCGGAAAAGTCAGGCGTGCCGGTGATCGGCGATGGCGGCCTGCGGACGTCGGGCGATGCGGCGAAGGCGCTTGCCGCCGGTGCCAGCTCGATCATGATCGGTTCGATGCTGGCCGGCACCGAGGAAGCGCCGGGCGAAACCTTCATCTACCAGGGCCGCGCCTACAAGGCCTATCGCGGCATGGGTTCGGTTGGTGCGATGGCGCGCGGTTCGGCCGATCGCTATTTCCAGCAGGACATCAAGGATTCGATGAAGCTGGTGCCCGAAGGCATCGAAGGCCAGGTGCCGTACAAGGGCCCGGCCAAGGACGTGGTGCACCAGCTGGTCGGCGGCATCAAGGCGGCCATGGGCTATACCGGCAGCGGCACGATCGAGCACCTGCGCAAGAACGCCAAGTTCGTGCGCATCACCAATGCGGGCCTCAAGGAAAGCCACGTCCATGACGTGACGATCACGCGTGAGGCACCGAACTACCCCACGCGGTGACGCCGGCCGCGCGGGTCCAGGCCGCGATCGACATTCTGGATGGCGTGATCGCGGCCGCGCGCGGGCAGGGGGCTTCGGCCGATCGGCTGGCGGCGGAATGGTTTCGCCAGCGGCGCTTTGTCGGGTCAAAGGATCGCCGCGCCATTCGCGAGCTGGTCTGGGCCGCGATCCGCGCCTGTGGCGAAGTGCCGGTGAGCGGACGGTCTGCCGTGCTGCGCCTGGCGCAGGATGATCCCGATCTGGCCGCACGCTTTGACGGTTCGCCCTATGGCCCGGCGCCGATCCGCGCCGACGAGCCCGTGGCGCTGGCCGGCGCCATGCCGGGCT
>NZ_APCQ01000430.1:0-13534 GCF_000410615.1 Novosphingobium sp. B-7
CGCGCCGCCGGCAAGGCCAACGGCAGCAGCGCCACCCGCAGCAAGCCCGCCGGCACCTAGCACAGTGGCTGGCGCCGCACCGGCGCCGAGCTGCGGGCCACCCGACACCAGCCCGCTGGCAATGCCTGGGCCGAAGACCGAGAGCGCCAGGAGCGTCAGGCTGGCCAACACCAGCGTCATCGCGTCCTCGAGCGTTGGCGTGCCCGAGATGGCGGCGGTAAACTCACCGAAGATCGTCGATCCGATCCCGACGATGACGGCCATGACCAGGACCTTTATCCCGGAAGCCACGACGTTACCGAGCACGCGTTCCGCCAGGAATGCAGTCTTGCCGAACAGCCCGAACGGTACGAGCACGAAGCCGGCCAGTGTGCTGAGCTTGAATTCGACAAGCGTCACGAACAGCTGGATGGCGAGGACGAAGAAAGCGAGCACTACCAAGACCCAGCAACCGAGCAGGACGACGATCTGCACAAAGTTCTCGAAGAAGCTGACATAGCCCATGAGGTCGGAAATCGCCTGGAGCAGCGGGCGGCCGGCATCGAGCCCGACCTGGGCGATGCGGCCGGGCTGGAGCAGTTGCGCGGTGGTCGTGGCTGTGCCGCTGGCCTTGAGGCCCAGTCCGGCAAAGCTGGCGAAGACCACGCTGGCAAGATGATTCCAATTGCCGATGAGCCAGGCAAACATGCCGACGAACAATGTCTTGCGCACCAGACGGGCAAGAATGTCTTCGTGCTCGCCCCAGGCCCAGAACAACGCAGCGAGCGTGATGTCGATCGCGACCAGCGTGCTGGCAATGAATGCTACATCGCCATGGAGTAGGCCAAAGCCGCTGTCGATGTAGCGCGAGAAGACCGCGAGAAAGCGGTCGATGATGCCGGTGCCGTTCATGTCACCAGGCCTCCTTCGCCGGCGACGGAGCGGCAGCCGACCCTGCCCCGGCGGACTGGCGCGTGGGCAGACCAAAAAAGCGGCGACGGCCTGCGTCCCACAACGCCGCGCAGGATGCCATGGCCGGGTCGTTCGGCGCGATCGTGGTGCAACGCCGCTCGGAGGGAGCGCCGAACGGCGGCGCTACGACAACGGGTCGCGGATCGGGCAAAGCGCCCGGTTCGTCGCTGCGCGGTGCCGGCAAAAGCGCCGCAATCAGCGCCATCACCGCGGCGAGGCCAAGCAAGCCGAGCAGCAGGATGCGATGGATACGGGGGTGCACCATGGCCGTTACTCGTGAAACAGCGTGACTGGCTCAGCGACATAGCCGTGGCCGGGAGCCAGGAAGCGACGCAACTGCTCACGCGCCTGGGCCTTGGCTGCAGCTGCCGCCGCCGCGTCGAGAGTCTGGGCGCGCCCCTGGGCGACCAAGGTCGCGGCAAGGTCGGCAAGCTGCTGCGACTGCACCGCCAGGATCTGGTTGCCCGCTTCGATGGCCTGGAGCGCGCCCGTCGCATCGTGGCTCGCCTGCATGAGACTGGTCAGCGACTGACGCGTGGTATCGAGATGACCGACCGTCAAAGCCTGGGTCTTGAGCGCATCCTCGAATGCCGCAACACTGTCTTGCCAGCGGCTTTGCGCACCAGTGACCAGCGCCTGGTCGGACGCCGACAGGTCGATCGCGCGATAGCGGGCGGAAAAGCCCGACTGAACCGTATCGACATTGTAGCTCAGTCGCTGCGCCTGGCGCAGCAGTTGCCGGGTCTGGTCGAGCTGCTGCTGGATCGGCGCGACCAGCGAGAGCGGCAGGCTGGCGAGATTGCGCGCCTCGTTGAGCAGCGACTGGGTCTGGTTCTCGATCTGGCGCAACTGGTTGTTAACCTGCTGCAAGGCACGCGCGGCCGTGAGCACGTTCTGCGCGTAGTTGGACGGGTCATAGACGATGCCGCTGAACTGGGCCTGGGCTGGCCCAGGCAAGGCGGCCAGCAGGCTGGCTCCCAGCCATGCGGTGACAGCGCGCGGCGCGCGCCCCAGATGAACACTCATCGCAGCAGGTTCTCCGCAGCAGGTGGCAGAATTTCAGGGAGCAGTTCCGCGGCCCAGTCGAGGCCGCGGGCGCGCAGCCAGGCGAGCGCAAAAGGCGTGCCTGCCCCGGCCTCGGCCAATGCGGTGATCGCCTGCTGATCGCGCGGCCCCCCGGCTGCGGCAAAGGCCAGGGCAATCTCGCCCAGCCCGAGTTCGAACAGGCGGTTGCCGCTCCGCGACTGGCAGTAGTAGTCGCGCTTGGGCGTGGCTTCGCTGAGGATCGCGATCTGGCGATCGTTGAGGCCGAAACGGCGGTAGAGCCCGAGGATCTGGGGCTCGCGGGCCCGGGCATTGGGCAGGTACAGCCGCGTCGGGCAGCTTTCGATAATAGCCGGCGCGATGGTCGATCCGGCGATATCGGCGAGGCTCTGCGTGGCAAAGACCACGCAGGCATTCTTCTTGCGCAAGGTCTTGAGCCAGGCGCGCAGCTGGGCGGCAAAGGCCGGACTGTCGAGTGCCAGCCAGCCTTCGTCGATGATGATCAGCGTCGGCGCACCGTCGAGCCGGCGATCGATGCAGTGGAAGAGATAGGCCAGAACCACCGGTGCTGCCGCCGAACCGGCGAGCCCCTCGGTCTCGAAAGACTGGAACGTCGCTTCGCCAAGGTCTTCGTGCTCGCCATCGAGCAGGGAGCCAAACGCCCCGCCCAGGCACCAGGGCGCGAGCGCCTGCTTGAGGTCCTGGCGCTGGAGCAGAATAGTGAGCCCGGTGAGCGTGCGTTCGACCGGCGGGGCCGAGGCCAGCGAGACCAGCGCGCTCCAGACATGGGCCTTGATGGCAGGATCGACGACAATGCCTTCGCCGCCGAGGATGGCCAGCAGCCAATCGAGCGCCCAGGCCCGTTCGGCTGCATCGTCGATCCGCGCCAGCGGCTGCAGCGCGAGGCCAAGACGCTCGGGAGGCTCCATGCTTTTGGTGCTGGCCGGGGCTTGGCCCACGATGGTCTGGCCCAGGTCCTGCCAGGTGCCGCCACACGCCAGGGTGGTTGCACGGATCGCTCCGCCAAAATCGAACGCAAAGATCCGCGCCTCGGGATAACGGCGAAATTGCAGGGCCATGAACGCCAGCAGCACCGACTTGCCCGCACCGGTCGGGCCGATCACCAGGCAATGGCCGACATCGCCGACATGGAGCGCGAAGCGGAATGGCGTCGTGCCCTCGGTCCGGGCATGGAACAGTGGCGGAGCGTGCCAGTGCGGATCTTCGTCGGGCCCGGCCCAGACCGCCGACAACGGGATCATGTGGGCGAGATTGAGCGTCGAGACCGGCGGCTGGCGGACATTGGCATAGACCTGGCCGGGCAGCGTGCCGAGCCACGCCTCTAGCGCATTCATTGTCTCGCTGATCACCGTGAAATCGCGGCCCTGCAGCACTTTCTCGACCTGCCGCAGCTTCTCGGTGGCCAGGGTCGGATCCTCGTCCCACACCGTGACCGTCGCTGTGACATAGGCGGCGCCGGCATGATCGGCTCCGAGTTCCTGTAGCGCCAGGTCGGCATCGAGCGCCTTGTTGGCAGCATCGTTATCGACCAGGACAGCCGCTTCGTTGGTCATGACTTCCTTGATGATCGCGCCCAGCGACTTGCGCTTGGCAAACCACTGGCGGCGAATGCGGGTGAGCAGGCGCGTCGCATCGGTCTTGTCGAGCATGATCGCGCGGGTCACCCAGCGGTAGGCAAACGCCAGGCGATTGAGCTCGTCGAGAATGCCGGGAAAGGTCGCCGACGGAAATCCGATTACGCTTAATGAACGCAAGTGCGCTGCGCCCAGGCGCGGCGCGAGGCCACCGACCAGCGGCTCGTCGGCGAGCAGCGCGTCGAGATAGACCGGGATCTCGGGGACGCGGACGGCGTGGCGACGAGTCGAAACGCAGGCATGGAGGTAGCGCAGCGTTGCCGCGTCATCGAGCCAGGCGACTTCGGGGAGGAACCCCTCGACCAGACGCAGCAGGCGCTCAGTGCGATCAGCAAAACCCTGCAGCCAGTCACCGGCATTGCCGCTTTGCCCTACGCGGCCTTCGAACAGCCAGCTTTCAGCGCGCGCGGCGTCCTCGGCCGGCGGCAGCCAGGTGAGCGTCAGGTAATAGCGGCTTTCAAAATGGGCGCCATGCTCGGCAAACTGGGCCGCTCGCTCGCGCTCGACCAGCGCGGAGACGGGATCGGGAAAGGCATCGTCGGGATAGCCACGCGCCGGATCGCGGGCAGCCTCGACAAAGATCGCCCAGCCCGACCCGAGGCGGCGCAGCGCGGCATTGAGCCGGGCCGTGACAGCGACAAGTTCGGCCGGGGTGGCAGAATCGAGATCGGGACCGCGGAAGCGCGCTGTGCGCTGGAAACTGCCGTCCTTGTTGAGCACGATACCCGGCGCAACCAGCGCTGCCCAAGGCAGGAAGTCGGCAAGGCGGTGAGCGCCCGAGCGATATTCGCGCAGCGACATCATGACACCCTCACACCGCAAAATAGGCCGGGAAGCGCAGATGTCGCCGCGCGACTTCTACGAATTGGGGATCGCGGCGCCCGGCCCAGACGCCAAACCCATGGCCCACGGCAAGCAGGGCCAAGCCGACCAGCCACAACCGCAAGCCCAGCCCAACCGCGCCAGCAAGCGTGGCATTAATGATCGCCAAGCTGCGCGGCGCGCCGGCAAGCAGGATCGGCTCGACCAGGGCGCGGTGCACCGGCACGGCAAAGCCGGGAACGATGGCGGGATCGGGAGCATCCTCGCTCACAGCACTGCCCCACCGCCGAATGAGAAGAATGAGAGGAAGAAAGACGAGGCGGCAAAGGCGATCGAGAGACCGAAGACGATCTGGATCAGGCGCCGGAAGCCGCCCGAGGTATCGCCGAACGCCAGCGAGAGCCCGGCAGCGATGATGATGATCACGGCAATGATCTTGGCAACCGGCCCTTGGATCGATTCCAGGATCGACTGCAGCGGCGCCTCCCAAGGCATCGAGGCACCTGAAGCATGAGCCGTGCCCGCCGATACCGTCAACACGGCAGGGAGGAGCAGCGGAACGAGGCAGCGCCGGCGGAAAAGATGGCAACGCGCATTCATGGCAGGGTTCCTTCAGGTAGGATGGAAGGGGCATGCCCCGCGGACGCAGCGAGCGGGGCGAACTGGTAATCGCCGTTGGCAGCAAGGCCGGTGACTGCGACGAGGTCGGCAAGGCGGCGGGCCGGCCCGTCGCGAACCAGCACCGCGATGACATCGATGGTTTCGGCAATCAGGGCGCGCGGCACCGTCACGACGCGTTCCTGGATGAGCTGTTCGAGGCGGCGCAAAGCCGCGAGCGCGGATCCGGCATGGATCGTGCTGATGCCACCGGGATGACCGGTGCCCCAGGCCTTGACGAGATCGAGCGCTTCGCCGCCGCGCACTTCGCCGATGGGAATGCGATCTGGCCGCAGCCGTAGCGCCGAACGGACCAATTCGGACAGCGTGGCGATACCATCGCCCGTGCGCAGGGCGACGAGATTGGGCGCGGTGCATTGCAGCTCGCGGGTGTCCTCGATCAACACGACCCGGTCGGGCAAGCGCGCCACTTCGGCGAGCAGGGCATTGACCAGCGTGGTCTTGCCGCTCGAAGTCCCACCCGCCACGAGAATGTTGGCACGCGATGCCACCGCGTTGCGCAGCGCCTCGGCCTGGTCGGGGCGACAAATGCCGGCCGTGACATAATCGCCCAGCGTAAAGACCGCGCTAGCGGGCTTGCGAATGGCAAAGCTCGGCGCGGCCACCACCGGCGGCAGCAAGCCTTCGAAACGGGCTCCGCTTTCCGGCAACTCCGCCGAGATACGCGGAGCCCGGCCATGAACTTCAGCACCGACATGGTGCGCCACAAGCCGGACGATGCGCTCGGCATCCTCGCCTGAAAGGGTTTCGGTCGTTGCCACCAGTCCCTCACCAAGCTGGTCGAGCCACAGCCGGCTATCAGGGTTAAGCATGACTTCAACCACCGCGGGGTCATCGAGCCAGGCGCAAATGCGCGGCCCGAATGCAGTGCGCAGCATGCGCGTACCACGCGATGCACCAGGAGCATGCTCGGGCGACGCGCTGCGGGAAAGGGAAGAGGGACTGGACATCACGCGCCTTGCTCAATCCGCGCGGCCCGATGCCAGCGCGGCAAGGCCTCTTAAGAAGGCAGCAAATTCACCAAAGGCAACAGCTACTTGCCGCTCTCGCAGGCTGGCGTACAATCGGCCAGTCTAGCGCAGATTCTCTGCCGCACGCTCTTCTGTGACGACGAGGTTGACCTACCCAGCAGCAGTCGCATGAGTCGCCTCACTGCGGTCCATGCGACGAGCGACCAAGCCCGTTGCGCTGCGTCCTGTCGCAGCGCCGTTGTCCGCATCGCGGCGCCCCGCTAACGACGCCCGATCGCAATCTCCTTGGAGAACAGACGCATGCGCCGATCCTTGATGGTTGTTCTCTCGCTGGCAGTGGCTTCGCCCGCCCACGCCTGGGGTCCCGAAGGCCATCGCATCACCGGCGCGATCGCCGATGCCAACCTCAGTGGCCTAGCGCGCGCGCAAGTCCACCTCCTGCTCGGCTCGGAAGACCTGGCCCAGGCGGCAACCTGGCCCGACGAGATGAAATCCGATCCCGACCCGTTCTGGCAGAAGCAGGCCAGCCCGTGGCACTATGTCACGGTCAAGGGAGACGACTATGTCGCCAGTGACGCCCCGCCCGAAGGCGATGCGATGACAGCCCTCGCCCGGTTTACCGCAACCTTGCGCGACCCGTCAGCGCCGATCGAACAGCGGCGCATGGCCCTGCGCTTCATCGTCCATATTATCGGCGATCTGCACCAGCCGCTGCACGCCGGCGCCGGCACCGATCGCGGCGGCAATACCGTCCAGGTCACCTGGTTCGGCAAGCCGACAAACCTCCACAGCGTGTGGGACTCGGCCCTGATCGAGCAGCAGGGCCTGTCCTATTCCGAATATGCCGGCTGGCTCGCCCGCGCGATCACCCCGGCCCAGGTGGTGGCCTGGAACCAGCGCGATCCGCACGTCTGGATCCGCGAGAGCGTGGCCCTGCGCAAGACCATCTACCCCACCGACCCGGCACTGTCGTGGAGCTACGCCTACCAGCACCGTCCCGAGATCGAGGACCGCCTCAAGCGCGCCGGGGTGCGGATCGCGGCCTATCTCAATGCGGTGTTCGAACCGGCGCTTTGAGACCGACCTCAACGGCGCGGTGCGCGGTCTGATGCGGCAATGTCGGGGGCTTGCCGCGGCACCGCCCTGCGATCGCTGCGCCACTGCTGGCGAGCGCCGGCGGCCATTGCGCGGCAGCGTTAGCAGCGCGCTTGGCAACCATACCGCAGGGCCCAGGATGATGGTGTCGCAGCATTTTTGGCAAAAAACCGGTTCCCCCTCTTTCGTGCGATGCTCTACGGTAGGTCATGATGCAGATACTGATCGACGCCGATGCCTGCCCGGTGAAAGAGGAAACCTACAAGGTAGCGCTCCGCTACAAGGTTCCTGTGGTTGTCGTCAGCAACAGCCCGATTCGGGTGCCGCACGACGCGCTCATATCGCGCAAGGTCGTGAGCGACGCATTCGACGCGGCCGACGATTGGATCGTCGAGAACACCCTCGCCGACACGTTGGTAGTCACCGCCGACATTCTGCTGGCCGATCGTTGCCTGAAATTGGGCGCCACGGTCATCGCACCAACTGGCAAACCCTTCACGAGCGCCTCAATCGGTAGCGCCATCGCCATGCGGGCAATCATGTCCGATCTGCGCGCCGGTGGCGAGCAGTTGGGCGGCCCCGCCCCGTTCAGCAAGGCCGATCGCTCACGCTTTCTCTCCGCGCTTGATGAGGCGCTGACCAAGCTGCAGCAACGGAGCAGATGACGCTGAGTTGGCCGATTTCGCCACACAGAGAGACGATTGGGGTCAAATCAGGGGAGCACGCCTAGCTTTGATCGGTCAGGCTGCGATCCGCACCAAATGTGCTTGCGGCGCTGGCCCGGCAATGCCGGGCGATGTCTCAAGCACGCTAATTTCGCTTAAGGTCTGGCAACGGCCCTGCGACGGCGCGTATCGTCACCATAGCCGAAGACTTGCCCAAGTTTGCGAGCGCACATTGCGCTGACCCACCCGACGCAATCGGGCGCCTGTATCATGATGGTCCAGCGACAAGGAGGGACGGCGCTTCCGGCTAAGCTGGGCGGCGCCGTCCTGTCCGGATCAGATCTGGGCCATGCCTCCATCAACGAACAGTTCGATGCCATTGACATAGCTCGACTGGTCGGAGGCAAGAAACAGCACTGCCTTGGCGACTTCTTCGGGCTGGCCCACGCGGCCGAGCGGCACCTGCCCAGCCGTGAAATCGAGTAGGCCCTGCTGGGCTGCGGCGTCAGGGCCCGCCAGTTCAACCAGGCCCGCCGTCTCGATCGGCCCCGGGCTGACGGTGTTGACGCGGATTTTGCGGTCCTTAAGGTCACGCATTCGGGCACAGGATAGCAGCCAACAGCAGGAACAGCGTATGACCACCGATAATAGTACCGCCCACAGCATGAAGTGAGTAGGTTTTTACCTGCAAGACCCTGCTCATTTGATGCAGGAGGATGGTTGTTATGGCGCCGTAGCCCAGCGATTGACCAGTTGGACTGCGCCGAAGGTGCATGCTTGCTCCTTCGGCGCACCGGAACTCTCTCTTGGAGGTGGGCGCAAAGATTGCCGCGACCCATTCCCATGATTTGACCCTCAGGGAAGCGGACGCGGCCAGCTTGATCGCAGCAGCCCAATTGCAGTGATGACGATGACGCCATCTACAACAAAACCCGCGAAGTCTGTCGCGCCGTGCATGAACTGCGTCGCATGTATTCCTGCGGAGGCCAGCAGCAGCACACCGGAGGCGATGCGTCCCGCACTGGCCAGGTCGGCTGCGGAGCTCGCCGTTAGCGCCGACGCGATGAGCGCTGAGAGAAGCGTGACCGTTGCCCAGACCGCTACCAAGGTCCCGTCCGGCATCCGGCCATGGAGCAGCAGAGCAAGCAGCACCGTCGTGGCTATTGCGACCGGTTGTCCCCAACTGATCGCCGCCCACAGCCGTTCCCATCCTGGTGCCGCTCGCCCTTTGTCGCGCCGCCGCGCCAGCCAAATGGTGATCCCCGATGCAGTGACGACGCAGAGCGCCAGACCCAACAACCCATAGGCGAGGCGAACGGCCATCCCACCGAACCAGCCAAAATGCAGCGGGCCCAGCGCGCCAAGTATCCGTTCACCGACGGTCAGGCCCGCAGGATGCTTTTCGGCAACTATCCTGCCGGTGGCATCAAAAGTGATATTGTCCTGCTGCGCGATCAACCGGCGCCGCGATGCCGACAGTTCCAGCCGCATATCGCGGCGGCTCCAGTGGCTGACCTCGATCTGGCGCAGTTGCGCACCGGGCGCACGGTCGCGCGCTACGGCAATCAGCGTTGCTACATCGGGCATGGGTGCTGGCCGGGCGTCTTCCTTCGCCTGCGGCGGCGCCAGCAGGGCATAGACCTGCTGACTATCGCCACGAAACAACAGGAGCGCAAGAATGCCGACGATCACGGTGCTCAGTCCCAAGAGTGCGCCGGTGAGTGAGACGATGATATGAAAAGGCAGCGGCCAGACACCGAGACGGTTATGCAAATCCGCCTGCTCCAGCCGCAGCGACCCGCCAAGCCGCAAGTGAAAGGCGTCCCGGAAGATACGGGGATGGGCAAGAATACCGGAAATCAGCGACGAAAGGAGCGCAACTCCCGTCAGGCCGACCAGAAAGCGACCCAAGGTCTGCGGCAGGTGCAACCGCGTGTGCAGATCGACCAGAAAGTCAGTCCAGGGCGATTTCGCGCGCATTGCGAGATGGCCATTGGCATCGGCGTACCAAGCCTCGTCATCCGCGTCATTGCCCGACGAGAGCAGAAGACGCGGGAAGTCGTCACTTGGCAGCAGAACGTAGAAATTCTTGTTGGTCCCTACCCTGCTTCCCATCTCGACGACAGCGCGTCCGATCGCCGCATCGCTGGCGACCGGGAAGGTCGGGGCGGCCGGTTGCTCCCACCGCTGAAAATCACGCACGAAGACGCTGAGCGTGCCACTCAGGCAGACGATGTAGATCGCGGCGGCAAAGGCGATGCCCAGCACAGAATGGCCGTTCAGCACGGCGCGCACGATCTCGCTACGCCAAAGGCCGCCACGTGGGCGTTCGGCAGGACGGCTCATGCGATGCCTCCCAGAAAGGCGAGGCCAAAACCGAGGATGGTTGTGCCCCCCAGCACAGCCGTCGCCCGGATAATCCGCTGGTCAGCGAGAGTCCAAGTCATGGCCAGCCCCCAGAGCGCCGGGACTAGCAGGGCGGCGATTAACAGGCGGGTTTGAATCGCACCGGGCGCCCAGGCAGCATAGCAGAATGCTAGTGCCATCGCCGCGAGCATCCCGAGGGGCCCGGCCAGAAGGGCCTTGAGCCAGCCACGCCATGCGCGCGACTTGCCGTCCAGCGGCGCAGGGGCAAGCCGTGCTCGCCGGGACTCGCGCGCCGCGCGTCTGGTTGCGCCGTGCACCACAACCAGCAGACTGCCCACAGGCAACAGCGTCAGGGCGTAGGCGAGGCCGAGCATCGGCCCGATCCAGACCGCTGATGCGAGCAGAGCACCGACCAATATGCCCCAGCCGGTAAACCTGAAGTCAGGGCGCTCCCGCTCCCGGTCTGTCCAAGCGCATCGCAGGAACCAGCTTCCGCCAATACCTGCACCCACGAACAGGGCGGACGTCAGAAACGGAATCACCAGGCCCCTCGCCACCCAGCGTATGCCTGGTTGATGCCAGTGCCGCCAACCGGCGCGAATGTATCTCCAAACAAGCTCATTGTCGCCCCATCTCGATCTTTTCGAGAGTTAATTAATGCAATTGACTCTCAAGAGCAACGTTAATAGTCGAGGCGCAGCCAACTCGGGGGAATAGCCATGTCCAATATCGGCACGCGCTTCGGCGCGCTTGCAATGCTTCTGACAGCCGCGGGAACGGCCCATGGTGCCACACCGGAGATGGTTCCAGCGAATAGCCCGGCAGATCAGTCTGCTGGTCAGCAAGGCGCGGCAGAAATCATCGTTACCGGGCAGAAATCGAACCGGACGCTGCAGGACACACCGGCGAGCGTCGCGGTGACGACCAATCAGGCGATTACCAGCCAGAATTTGCTGAGCGTCTATGACGTCCTCGAGCGCACCCCCAACCTGTCGATCAGCGGCAATCGCACCACCTTTTCGATCCGCGGCATTGACGCGTCCAACGTATCGGGCAGCGGCGACGGCGCACTGGCAAGCGTGTATCTGGATGGCGCCGTTCTCCCGCAGGTCGCGCTCAGTGTCGGGCCACTCGATCTCTATGATATCGCCCAGGTCGAGGTGTTCCGTGGGCCGCAATCGACCGTGCAGGGGCGTAACGCGTTAGCCGGGGCCGTCATCATTCGGACGACCGATCCGACCTATCAATGGAACGGCAAGGCGCGGCTGCTCATGACCGACAAGGACGGCCAACGCCGTGCGGGCGCGGCGATCGGCGGTCCGCTTATCGATGGGCAACTCGCGTTCCGGATTGCTGGCGAGATTGCCCGCGCCGATGGCCTCGTCCGAAACGTCACATTGCACACCGATGGCGACCGACGCGAATCCGAGACCATCCGCGGCAAGCTGCTGCTCACCCCCGCGGCATTGCCCGAACTGCGCATTGTCGCGACCTATCTGCATGACCGCCACCAACGCGGCACAGATTGGACGCAATTTGATGCACCCTATACACTCACGCAGCGCGTTGCGACCGAAGACGTTCCCGACATCCTCACCGTCAAGAGCGACATCGCGACACTTGAGGCCGACTATGACCTTGGCGGTGGCTTCAAGCTCACTTCGGTCACCAATTACAGCAATATCCGCAGCCTCAATACCTACGATCAGGATCGCAGCGCCACGCCGGGCCAGGTTGGCATGATCCGTGATCCGAGCAAGACGTTTCAGCAGGAACTGCGCCTGAACGTCCAGAAAAGCTGGGTACAGGGCTTGGTCGGTGCCTATTACCTACGCGACGACAATCGCGATTATCTCTTCCGCGCCACGCAAAATCTGGGATTACGCCGCCTTGGCATCGACCGGACATTGCTGGGGATGGGGATGCCGCAGGCAACGGTCGATACGGTCATCAATCTGTATGGCGGCACGGTGCCGATCGCCAACACACTCACTCAACCACGCCTCACCAAGAACCATGCCGCCTTTGCCGACCTGACGTTCCCCCTCACCAACAAGCTGCGCCTGATCGCCGGGCTGCGCTACGATCACGAAAGCCAGAATCGCGGTTCTGTCCAGACCGTTGCCATCACCGGCGCATTGCCAGATCCGAGCGCCTTGCCCCCCGCACTGGCGCCCATCGTCACCCAGTTGAACGCCCTGTTGCAGGCGACCGCCGCGAACGCCACCAGCATTCTTCCCCAGCGCACAGTCACTTACCAGGCCTGGCTCCCCAAAGCGGGCATCACCTATGACCTGACCCGCGACGTGTCGCTTAGCCTGACGGCGCAGCGCGGCTATCGCGCGGGCGGGTCCGGCCTCAACCAGCAGCGCGGGCAGTATTATGAATACAGCCCGGAATACACATGGAACTATGAGTTCGCCGTGCGCTCGCAATGGTTCGACCGCAAGCTGACGGTCAACGCCAACGTCTATTATATCGACTGGAACGACCAGCAGGTCTCCGTCCAACTGACGCCGGGGTCGGTGTTCGATACGCAGGTCGTCAACGCCGGCAAGTCACGTCTCTATGGTGCAGAACTCGAAATCAGCGGGCGGCCCACACCGGAACTCAATCTCTTCCTGGGGGCAGGTTACAGCAATACGCGCTTCGAGAATGCCGCATCCTCGACCGGGACACTCTTCCAGTTCGTGCCTGGCAACCAGTTCAGCAGGGCGCCCCACTGGACGGTATCAGGCAGCGCAACCTGGCAGCATCCCACGGGGCTCTTCGCCAACGTCAACGCGAACTATCGCAGCGGCTATTTCCAGGACATCGTCAATCAGCCTGCGATCCCGCCGGAGCAGGATATCCGCGGCCGCACGCTGGTAAACACCAAGCTGGGCTGGCAAGGCGACCATTTCGGGGCGTTCGTCGTTGTCAGCAATATCTTCGACGTCCAGAAGCCGACCCAGAGCTTCGTCGATCTCGACGGTCACCTCCGCGGTGTCGTGAACGCCCCCCGCATCATCGGCCTGTCGTTCGAAGGTCGATTCTGAATGAGATGGCATCGGTTGCAATAGCTGGCCCAGCCCATGGCAACCCCGCACGCGAACGCCGGACCGGAGATAAATGCGACGGCAACATGATCCGGGGCCTTTGGAACGCCCCGGGATCATGTGCCCAGGCTCAGGCTGGTGTCTGCAAGCCGGCCTGATCATCCAGCGCCAGCGCGCGGATGGCGGCGGGACGGCTTTGGCAGCGCTCGATATAGGCGTCGAAGACTTGGTCAGCCGGGAACGCCTGG
>NZ_APCQ01000431.1:0-4033 GCF_000410615.1 Novosphingobium sp. B-7
GCCAAGCCGGCACCGCGCCGCGCCGCGCCCAAGGCCCCTGGCAGCAAGGCGCCCAGCCCGCGGAGCCCGGGCAAGCGATGAGCCTGCGCCTCGCCATCTTTGATTGCGACGGCACCCTGGTCGATAGCCAGGCCGATATCGGCGCGGCGATGGACGGGGCGTTTCATGCCATGGGCCTGGTGCCGCCGCCACGCAGCGAAACCCGGCGCATCGTCGGGCTGTCGCTGGTGGAAGCGATGCGCCGCCTCCATCCCGAAGGCGATGCGCAGGCGCACGACATGCTCACCCAGGCCTACAAGGACACGTTCCGCGCCCGGCGCGAGGCCGGCATGGTGGGCGAGCCACTCTATGACGGCATCGCCGCGCTGGTCGAAGACCTGGCGCAGCGTGGCTGGCTGCTGGGCGTGGCCACCGGCAAGAGCGACCGGGGTCTGGCCCATTGCCTGGCCACGCATGGCCTGTCGCGCCATTTCGTCACGCTGCAAACCGCCGATCGCCACCCATCCAAACCGCATCCCAGCATGATCGAGGCCTGCCTCGATGCCACCGGCGCAGACACCGCCCTGACCGTGATGATCGGCGATACCGCCTATGACATGGCCATGGCCCGCAATGCCGGCGTGCGCGCGATCGGCGTGGACTGGGGCTATCACGAGCGGGCCGAACTGTTCGCTGCCGGCGCCCATGCCGTCGCCGGCACCGTGGCAGAGCTGGCCGAACTGCTCCACGCGGTAGGTTGAGGCGATGCGCGATCCGGCGATGGGGCGCTTTGCCCTGCTGCAACTGTTGCGCCTGGCAGGCACGCTGATCGTGTTGATCGGCGCCATGGTGGCGTCGGGCAATGTGCCGTGGCTGGCGCGCGTACCGCAATGGGGCGCGTTCGCACTCGCCTTTGCCGGCCTCACCCTGTTCTTTGGCGCGCCGCGCTGGCTGGTGCGGCGCTGGAAAAGGCCATCATGAAGCGCTTTTATCAAGACGTTACGGTTTCACCTGAAGACGCTGGCTTTCGCGTGTGCCTCGATGGGCGCGGCATCCGTACCCAGGGCGGCCGCCCGCAGATCGTGCCCACCGCCGCCCTCGCCCAGGCCATGGCCAGCGAATGGGCCAACCAGGGCGAGACGATCGACACCGCCGCCTTCGCCTTTCGCGACATGGCCGACTATGCGATCGACGTGGTAGCGCCCGCCCCGGCCGCCGCGCGCGCCGATCTGCTGCCTTATGCCGAGACCGATACGCTGTGCTATCGCGCCGAGCCCGACGAACCGCTCGCGGCGCGCCAGCGCCTGCTGTGGGAGCCCCTGCTTGCCATGGCCGAGGCACTCTATGGCGTGGCTTTCACGCGCGTGTCCGGGATCATGCACAAGCCCCAGCCCGCGCCGACGCTTGCGGCACTTGCCGCCGAGCTGGAGCAGCTTTCGCCCTTTGCCCTGGCTGCCCTGCGCAACACCGCCACGCTGTCGTGCTCGCTGATCATCGGCCTTGCCGCGCTTGATCCCGGCGCAGACATTGCCGCGCTGTGGGATGCGGCCTGTGTGGAGGAAGACTGGCAGGCAGAGCTGTGGGGCAAGGACGAGATGGCCCAGGCCCGCCGCACCTTGCGCGGGGAGGCCTTTGCCACGGCCGCGCGGTTCGCCCAGCTGCTGTAACGCGGCGCGGCGCCCCGTTGGCACGGCAAAAGCGATCACCCTGATCGAATCGCCTGCCTTGCGCCGGTGCGCCGCTCCGCCTATCTTGGCGCCATGGCTATCCGCGAAATTCTTGAAGTTCCCGATCCGCGCCTCAAGCAGGTCTCGGCTCCGGTGGAAACGTTCGACGACGAACTCCGCACGCTCGTGTCCGACATGTTCGATACGATGTACGATGCCCCCGGCATCGGCCTGGCCGCGATCCAGGTGGGCGTGCCGCTGCGCGTGCTGGTGATCGATCTGCAGCCCGATGACGAGGATGCCGAGCCCGAAGCATGCCACGACCACGGCTGTGGCCACAGCCACCAGCCGGTGCGGCGCGAACCGCGCGTGTTCATCAACCCGGAAATCCTCGATCCTTCCGAAGAACACACGATCTATCGCGAAGGCTGCCTCTCAGTGCCGGAAATCTATGCCGAGGTGGAACGCCCTTCGCGCATCCGCGCCCGCTGGCAAGATCTTGACGGCACGGTCCACGAGGAAGCGATCGACGGCCTGCTGGCCACCTGCCTGCAGCACGAGATGGACCACCTCGAAGGCATCCTGTTCATCGATCACCTCTCGCGCCTCAAGCGCCAGATGGCGCTCAAGAAGCTGGACAAGCTGCGCAAGGTGGCGTGATCGCCCCTGACAGTTGAGGATAAAGCGGCCCGGCACATTGCGTTGCCGGGCCGCTTCGTTTACGTTCCCGCTCTGTTCTTGAGTGGAGGCGGACCTTGGCGGTGGTTTTGGTAATCGTGGCGCTGGTGATCGGCCTGGCCCTGGGCTGGTTCCTGGGCGGCCGCCCGGTGGCAGAGGCGCAAGGCCGCGCCACTGCCCGCGAGAACGAAGCGCGCGAGGCGCAAGGCACGATCAAGGCCATGGCTGTGGACCTTGCCACCATGGCTGAGCGCGCGCGCCAGGCAGAGCAGCTTGGCGCCGAGCGCGATGCCCTGCGCGCCGAGCGTGATGGCCTGGCCACCCACCTCGCCGCCGCCAGCGAGCGCGCGGCCGAAGCCGACGCGCTGCGCGATGCGCTGCACGAGGCGCGCCAATCGCGCGAGGACCTGCGTGCGGAACTGGCCCGAATGAAAGCCGACGCTGCCAATTTTGCCGAACAGAAGCGCCTGTTGATCGAGGCGCAGGAAGCGCTGCGCCGCGAATTCGAGAATGCCGGCAACAAGGTGCTGGAACGCGCGCAAGAGGCCTTCATGGCCCGGGCACAGGAGCGCTTTGCCCAGAGCGAGGAAAAGGCGGCGCAATCGCTGCGGGCCCTGCTCGCCCCGGTGGATCAGCGCCTGAAAAGCTATGAAGAGCAGGTCGGCAAGCTGGAAAAGGAACGCGTCGATGCGTTCGGCAATCTCACCGGGCTGATCCAGGCGATGCGCGACGGGCAGGAGCAAGTCCGTGCCGAAGCAGCGCGGCTGGGCAATTCGCTGCGCAATGCCCCCAAGGCGCGCGGCCGCTGGGGCGAACAGCAACTGCGCAACGTGCTGGAACAGTGTGGCCTGGCCGAGCACACCGATTTCGTCACCGAGCATTCGATCGATACCGACGAAGGCCGCCTGCGCCCCGATGCCATCGTGCGCATTCCCGGCAACAAGCTGCTGGTGATCGACGCCAAGGTTTCGCTCAACGCCTATCAGGATGCCTTCGAAGCCGCCGACGATACCGCGCGCGGCGTGGCCCTGGCGGCGCACGTGCAATCCATGCGCAACCATATCCAGACGCTCGGCGCCAAATCCTATCAAAGCCAGTTCGAAGAAGCGCCCGACTATGTGCTGATGTTCGTGCCGGGCGAACACTTCATCGCCGCCGCGCTGGAACGCGATCCGCAGCTGTGGGACTTCGCCTTCGATCGCCGCGTGCTGCTCGCCTCGCCCACCAACCTTGTCGCCATCTGCCGCACCGTGGCCCAGGTCTGGCGCCAGGATGGCCTGGCGCGCGAAGCCCGCGAGATCGGCCGGATGGGCGGCGAACTGTACGATCGCCTGGCGGTCGCCGCCGATCACCTCAAGCGCGTCGGCTCTGGCCTGGAAAGCGCGGTCACCAACTACAACAAGTTCGTCGGCAGCTTTGAGCGCAACGTGCTTTCGGCCGGTCGCCGCCTGCGCGAAAAGCATATCGAGATCGGCAAGCGCGAGGTGGAAGAAGTGCCGCTGGTCGAAACCGCGCCGCGCTATGTCGCCACGGACATTGCCGCAGACACCCCTGCAGTCGGGGCCTCGGAACTGCCCGCGCCAAGCGGCGTTGGCGTTGAAGGGGAAACGGCTGCAGGGTAACGATGGGCATGATGGCACGACAGGCAAACAAGGGCTTGCCCATGCGCAGCGCAGCTTGGACAGTGGCACTCGCCAGCCTTGCGCTGG
>NZ_APCQ01000824.1:0-19812 GCF_000410615.1 Novosphingobium sp. B-7
TTGAGCATTTGGACAATCGCCGTCATAGCGGCCGTTCAGGCGCCTGAACTCGTACGCCGGAAGCGGTCGTTTGTTTAACGATGTCACTGGCCCCAGGAATGGCCTGGGTTGGTGGGCAGCGGACGTTCCCCGGCAGGCCCGATCAAGGGCATCCCGTGTCGCTGTAAAGAGCATCAATTTTTGCAATCGAGGGAGTCGAATTGACCGTCCAGTTAACGCGAACCTGACTGCCGCAAAGAACGCTGCCGTATCTGACGGAGGCTTCCCGCTCTTCGCGATCAACTCGCAAGCCTTGCTGTTCTAGGTAATCCGCTAGCTCTTGTTCGGCGCTTCCCTCGGGATAACGTGCTTGCAAACGACTACGTATCAACGCCGTGCCTTGCTTATAGTCCGTCTCTGAAACGCCGACGAACAACGGCTTGTCGGGGAGCGCTGATGATCCGCATCCGATTAGAGCAAATGAGAGAATGGTCATCGGCCATCGTGATTTGGGCTTCATATCTCTCGACAATAGCGGTTCACGCTAAATCCACAATTGGGGCGGCAGACGATCGGCAGAATTTCCGCCTGCAACCCGTCAGGCCACTTCCGGCGAGGTTCGATGCGCCAGAGGCACCAGATCGGCATGAGATGGTGGATAGCTGCCATTGGCAAGAGTCTGCGGCGTGACGTCCTTCGTCTACCGACGATACGCCTCTCGATGCGCGATCAGCCATTTTGCCACGAGCGGCATTTTCCGGTATTTTGCCTGCTCTGCCAAAGTTCTGACGCCATCGACATCGTAGTGGCCAGCAGGACTTGCGCCAGCTTCAAGGAGGCGAAGGACGATGGCATCCGTCCAACTGCCGAAAAGCATGCTTTGCCCGTCCTTGCCCTTGGCTGTGGCATCTGCGCCGTGTTGAAGCAGGAAATTCAACAGGTCGAGACTTTCGACCCCATACAATGGCGTTCGTCCAACGCTATCGCGACTGTTGGGATTGGCCCCGCGTGCCAGAAGCCGCTCAGCGGTTTTCACGCGATCCGCTTCCCGCCCCTCGCAGGCGTAAGAACCCGCCAGTTCCGCCAATGCTGTCTTCCCCTGAGGACTGTCTGGGCTATCGCCCGCGTTGCGCTGCCCGCCAGCGTCGATATCAATTCCGGCGTCCGCCACAGCATCAACCAACTGGGGCGAGCAGCCCGCAGCATATCGCGCAAAGGCCTGTGCGGCATTGCCTTTGCCCATTCTTTGAAGCCATCCCGCCGCTGCCATGCGGCCAAACAATTTCGCTTGGCCGCGCTTGATCGAACTTTCTGTGATGAGAATGCCTGCGGATTTCGCTGGGACAATTGCGGATGCGCTCCAACTGCCGCTTGCTGCCGCGTTACCGTCGAGCGGGACCCCTCGATCAATAAGGCCGACAACAGTTTCCTCCGCGCCTTCGCCGAATGCGGCCGATAGGGCCAACTCAGCAGCTTTCCCCGAGTGGAAATCGAAACCTGTTCGCTCAAGCCATGGCAGCAAGCCTGGTGTGCCGCGCACCCATCTGTCCGTGCCAGCAACCCGATCAACTGCTTCTTCGAGTTCAGTCACGCTGTGCGGCATGCCGCTTTGGCCGCCAACATAGTCGATCACCGTCTTTCGGGATTTTCCCGTGTCAAAGGTAACCACATATGTCGGGCTGTCGGTGACAGGCGTTCGGTAGGCATTGCGTAGTTTCCAGAAGCGGGCTGCTTGGAATTTTTCAACGAGTGCCGCGACATCGGCGGCAGAAATCCTGTCTTCATGGGTGCCAGGCAACAGGACGCCGTCAGATTGTGCGAAGCGTCGGTGAACCTCGTCTACTTGATCTACGGGTTCTGTGGCTGTCGTGAAAATCACGCGCCCGTCTCCGTGGATCGTGACCTTGTAAACCGGACAGGGGCCAAAACAGGCAGATCGCTCAAGAGTGATCGCAACCTTTGATTGGTCAATTGCCTTTGGCTCTGCGCCAACCGCGCAGGGCGAGACGATTGGCAAGCTGATAACTAGAAATGCCGCTAGCACGACTGGTTTGTTCATCGGCATTGCGCCCCTTTGAATCTTTCAGAGTATGGCGGCGGAACTGATCTGGAACAAGTGGCTCGGAATGTCCGCAACTAGGCGCGAACTGCCAGTTTGACCATCGCCTCGTCCTACGCCGCGATCGCCTTCATACCCGCCATTAATGAACACCGATCACGGAGGCGGAACCTGTCGTTGGTTCAGGGGGCAACGTTGCGGACAGCTGCGTGACCATGTACCAATCGAAGGATGGCAAAAGCTGATAGGTTGGAACGTCTCGACGTTCGTCGTGCAGAACTTGAAATGGACTATACGGCAGCGCTGATTGATGCCTTGCGCGTTACAGCTTCAGGCAGATGGGGTCTTTTTGATCATAATGCAGACCGTGTGTCGCGCAAAGCTGTGGCCCCCATCATCGAAAATTTGACTGAAATCGGTCAGGCGATCGACCAAATGAGGGAGCAGCTCGGCATGCAGCCCTTCGAGCTTCAGCAGGAATTCCTCGCATCTCGTGGGCCTGTCAGGCCGGATGCGGTAGGTGAGCCTAAGCAGGCACAAGCCTGGCTGGATCGACTGGACCGAGGGTAAGAGAGGTTCCAGCCCTCTAAACAAGGGGCCTTGTCCGCCGCGAACCCGGACGTTCCTACCCGCTTTTGAGATCATCGATTCTGCCGTTCATTCACCCGCTGCGGCAAGGGACGAAAAATTTGACCGGGGACGTTTCTTCCCTGCCCACGTGGACCGATGAACGTCGGCTCGAGGCAGAAGCCGACGTTCACGCGTTCGGCGTCGCTATGCCTTGGAACAAGTTAGGTTGAGCCGATTGTGGAGCGGCAGGTTCCAAGTTCAAAATTGGGCTAGGCTGCCGTTCAGCCGGCCCACCGTCGGCGCCATCTTGCCTCGTCACCATGACAGGCGGACGCTCAGGGTCCCGTTTATGCCCTCGCCAATGTTGGTCTGGGTCCAGTATTTGGCGTTGAACAGATTGTTGACGTTGCCGGTGAAAGTCACCTTGCGTCCATCGAGCAGCGTGTCGAACTGGAAGCCCGCGTTCGCCGTAGTATAGGCGGGAACGTAGAGGCTGTTGCTGTCATTGGTGGGTGCTTTGCCGGTATGGCGGACATTGCCGTGCAGGCTGAGGCCGGGAATGGCGGGAACATGATATTCGGCATTGCTGGTGAGTTGCCATCTGGCCGCGCCTGCCGGCACGTTGCCGCGCAGATCCTCGTTGCCGGCTGACACATTACGAATGCTCGAATCGAGATAAACCACGCCCGCCCCCAGCTTGAGATCGTCGCTGAGCCGATAGCTCCCGATCGCCTCGCCCCCCTTGTACAGCGTCAGGCCGTCCTGCGTCAGCCGGCGCGCGCCATCGACGATGCGATCGATCGTGGCGGCGCGCTCGATCCGAAAACCTGCCAACGTCAGGCTCAACCGCTGATGCTCATATTTGGCACCGACTTCATATTGACGGCTGAGCGTCGCTTTCAGCACCTCGCCCGCATTGGCATATTCGCCCCCGACCCGGCTGCCCGGCTCCATCGCCTCGACATAGCTGCCATAGACCGAGACATAGGGCGCGGGTTTGTAGATCAGTGCGAGCGTCGGCGTCACCGCCGTTGTCCGATAACCGGAATCGACCGACGGATCCCCGTCCAGATCAAACAGCCTGTATTGCGTATGGCGCACACCGAGCATCGCCTGGAGATTCTCGCCAATATGCAGCGTGTCACTCAGGAACAAGGCCTCCTGCCGCTCCCGTGTCGGCCAGCCATCGGTTCCGAAGCTGATCGGACGCGTCACACGAAACGGTTGATCCTGGTAGATGTTACCATTGAAGTCGTTGCCCCAGTAATAATCCTTGTCGCTATAGCCAAAGGCGCTGTCCATGAGCTGGAAGGATGCCCCCGCCACGATCTCATGCCGGATCGGGCCCGTCACGACGTTGCCCTGCATTATCGCTTGCACGAAATGGTTCTTGTCCAGATCGGCAAAATTATAGGCATAGCCATCATAGTCGCCAGCTTGATTGCGCATATAGACGAACATCTTGTTCGAGCGATGGAATTTGCTCGTGTAGCCATAGGTCAGCCGTGCGGACCAGCCATCGGCAAACGCCCAGTCGAACCCGGTGGCTGTGGCCAGCGTCCGCGCCTTGTAATAGCTATTGTCGACGTTGAGCTTAGAATAATCATAGGTCGGGCGGGGCAATTCGCTCCCGACATAGTCTGCCCAGTAGAACTGGAACGGCTCGTGCTGAAGATTGCTGTCCTCATATGTCGCGGTAGCGTGCCATTTGAGGTTGGGATTGATCGCATAGTCCAGCGCCAGCGACCCGACCAGCCGGTTCGCCCCGGCCTGGTTATATGCGGTCCCCTTTTCTCCGCCCAAATTGACCCGATAGCCAAGTCTGCCGTCGCGGGTGAGCGGGCCACCCACATCAGCCCGGGCATAAAAGACGCTGTTGGTGCGATAGCCGATCTCGGTCGTCAGCATCGGCTCGCTGGTCGGCCGCTTGGTGCGATAGCTGATCACACCGCCCGGGGCGCCGAAGCCGTACATGAAGCCGGTCAGGCCCTTCAACGCAGTGACGCTTTCGATCGGCTCCAGCGGGAAGTCGCCGCCCCAGTACAGCAGCAACGGTACATCATCGATATAATAGTTGCGCACGCCTAGCCCGCGAATCTGAGTACCCCACCAGTTGGTCGATCCCGCCGGTGCCGAGGAGAAAACAGACGGATCGTTGGCAAAGATCTGCGCGATGCTGTTGGCCTGCCGCCGGGCAATGTCCTCTGCATCGACGACGGTCAGGGAATAGGGCGTGTCAAGTAAGACTTTCGAGCCCATCGCGCCATTCTCGCCGATCCTGTTCTGGCCCTCATCGGGCTTGAGGCCGGCGACGATGATCTCCTCATCGACACGCCTCTTATCCGCTGTCTGTTCGACCTCCTGCGCAGAGGCAACAGAACAAGCAGCACCTCCTGTCAGCATCGTAGCGGACAAGAACGGCAGGAAGAATTTATGCGTCATGGAACCCCCTCTTCATCACGGCGGGGCCTCCTATGCAAAAACGCTATTGCGAGTCAATCGCATTTTAGGTGTGGAGAGGAGTTATACCACACCGCGCGGTGACTGACTCACCGAGGATGCCCAAGACCGCGGAAATCTGACTCAATGGCGCCGGCAGATTGGAGATCGGCACCATGGGGACAGCGATTGGTTTACGGGACGATTTTGACGGTGCGTCACTGCGCCGATTGGCGCGGACGACCAAGCACGCGAACCCAGCGCGCCGCCTTCTGGCTCTATCGGTGGTGTCGGACTTCAGTTTGGCGGGGCTGGGTGCTCCGGTTCAATGCCCGTGGTCCCGACGGCTTGCTTGATGGAAAGGCACTCGGGGCCCGTTCACGACTTAACAATGCTCAGCGCCAGGCATTAGTCGATATTGTCGAGCGCGGCCCGTTCCCGGCAGTCCATGGCGTCGTGCGTTGGCACCTGATCGATCTGGTCCAGTGGCTCCATGGTCGAGAAGGACCCTGGTGTCTGACGCCATGAGCAGTGTGACACAGTAGATCTCCACGAGCTTGTTGTGGGCGTCCTCGTCGGCACGCGGTTCCTGCGTCAGGTGGACTGCGCTGTGCGCGAGCGTCTTCAGGTGGGGGATAGCCGCCATGCTTGGTGCCCCTGTCGTCGTGGTGGCAGGAGGATAAAACTCGGTCCACGCATCGCCGCGTTTGCGGGTGGATTAGGCGGCGTGGACAAATTCGCTGTTGCGCGGGATTAGGATTTTCTTTGGGCCGCCTCCAGTCGGGCCATCAGATCAGCCGGAGATAGATCATATCCTGTTGCGCGTGCGCCGGTCCAATTAAGCCCACAATAGAGGCCGTCCTTTTGCAAGCCGGGTAGCCACCGTTCGACGAACGTCGGTAACGAGATCGGCTCCGGGGTGAAGTCGCAGTACGCGGGGACGCTTTTGATGATCGACATGGCCCGATTTTCCGACGACCAAAAGGGCATTGCGGTTTCGCCGGACGCGTTTGTCGAGGTCGGGAAGCCATCCCTATCCTTGATGCCCCATACTTGTGCGCTGTTCAGTACTTCGGAGACGAAGACATCGGCGTTGATTGCAGAAATGCTCATGGTTCAAAATTGAGCATCAAACCCTGATTCCCGCAAGTAGGCGGACTTCGAGCGTCATGTGCGCGGAGGAAGCTTGACGCGAGCCGAGCGGGTTGATTCAAGGCTGCTTTTTGGAGGCAGGCTTGAGCAGGGGTGACCTGAGTGAGGCGGAATGGCGCATTTTGAAAGGCTTGCTGCCGATTGAACCTGAGAACCGTGGTCGCGGCAGGCCGCCCGAGTAGAACCGTTCAATCATCAACGGCATCCTCTGGCGGCTCCGCTGCGGCGCTCCGTGGCGCGACGTGCCGCCAAAATATGGTAGCTGGAACACCATCTGTCGCAGGTTCAGGCGATGGAGCGAAGCCGGGGTCTGGGAGACCGTGGCAGTCACGCTGGCTGAGATCATGGCGGACAGCGGTCACTACAGCATCGACAGTACCACCGTTCGCGCCCACGTCTCGGCAGCGGGCGGAAAAGGGGGACTCATCGACGCGCTCTTGGTCGCTCGCGGGGCGGGTTCACCAGTAAACTTCACTGCTTGGCTGATGCGCTCGGACGACCGCTCGCCTTCCATCTGACAGTCGGTGAGGCGGCAGATTGCAAGGCCTATGACGCCTTGATCGGCCTACCCGAGCGCGCACCCGACGCTTTGCTCGCCGACAAGGGCTACGACGCCGACGCAATCCGTGCCGACCTTGCCAAACGGGAAATCGAGGCCGTCATCCCTGGCCGGTCAAACCGCCGCGTGAAAATCGGGCATGATCGGACGCTCTACAAGCTGCGCAACCGCATCGAGCGCATGTTCGGACAACTCAAGATCAACCGCGCCATCGCAACCCGCTACGACCAGCTTGCCAATAGCTTCCTCGGAATGGTCTATCTCGCCACCGCCAGATACTGGCTCAAATTTGTCCACGCCGCCTAGGCTGCTTCAGTCTGCGGATGGCCGCTGTGCATTTCGACCGCCGCGGCGAAGCTCTGCCTGCGCATGCCAGGGCCGGCGCACTTTCCACGACTCTCCCTCAACCTTGGATAGCGACAGCACCGAAAGATCTTCGAAAAGCTGCTTGGGCGAGCGTGAAGTCTGTTAGTCTGCTCTCCTCGACCGCTCCCAGCCTTCCTCGGACTGGTTCAAAACTGCTCCGCCGCCCCCGGATTTTCGATTGCGAGACCTTGGAGCTATGACCGAAGCCGCCCAGTGTAACGGACTTTCCACCAAGGGCGCGGCTGACCGGCTCGCGGAGGAGGGCGCCAACGAGTTCCCCCGCCCCGATCGGCGCTCGGCGCTGCGAATTGCGCTGGAGGTACTGCGCGAACCCATGCTCGCGCTGCTGCTTCTCGGCGGGATTGCCTATTTGCTTCTCGGCAATCGCACCGAGGCAGTGATCCTGCTGGCATTTGCCACCTTCTCTATCGTCGTCACCGTGATCCAAGAGGCGCGCACCGAACATGTACTCGAGGCGCTGCGAGGTCTCGCCGCGCCGCGGGCGCTGGTGATCCGCGACGGAGCGCGCCAACACATTCCGGGGCGGGAGGTGGTGCGCGACGATCTGCTGGTGCTGGAACAAGGCGATCGGATCGCCGCCGATGCGGTGCTGGTCGAAGCCGCTGATCTCCAGGCCGACGAGTCGCTGCTGACCGGAGAATCTCTGCCCGTCGGCAAGGTAGTCGCGCGTGAACCTGGCGCCGAAGCGCCCGCCAGTGCAGGCGGCGAGGACCAGCCCTTTGTCTACGCCGGCACGCTCGTCGCCCGAGGGAGCGGCATCGCACGCGTGACGGCCACCGGGCCGCACAGTGCGATGGGCCGCATCGGACAGTCTCTCGCGACGATGGATACCCAGACGCCGCGCCTCCAACGCGAAACAACCCGGATCGTCACCTGGTGCGGGATCGGCGGCGGCGCAGTCGCGCTGCTGGTCGTGCTGCTCTACGGCGTGCTGCGCGGTGGCTGGATCGAGGCGGTGTTGGCGGGAATCGCCATCGGCATGTCGATGCTGCCCGAAGAATTTCCCGTCGTGCTGACGGTGTTCCTGGCGATGGGCGCATGGCGGATCGGCAAGGCCGGGGTACTGACCCGGCGCTCGACAGCCATTGAAACGCTTGGCTCGGCGACGATTTTGTGCACCGACAAGACGGGCACGCTGACCGAGAACCGCATGGCACTCGCCACGCTCTGGCTGCCGTCGGGCGATACGTTCGCGCTGGCACCGGACGTGCCGCTTCCCGATGCATATCACCCTCTGTTGACCACGGCGGCGCTCGCCAGCGCGGTCGAACCGTCCGATCCGATGGAGATCGCGATCCACCAGGCTCGGTCGGCGGTGGCTGCCATCCAGGTGCCGACCGGGTCTGTCACGCACGCCTATGCCCTGCGGCCCGAGTTGCTGGCGATGTCGAATGTCTGGGAAAATGGAGACGCTCTCACCCTTTCGGCGAAGGGCGCGCCGGAAGCGATTGCCCGCCTCTGTCGATTACCCTCCGACCAAAGCGCCGCGCTCACCGCTGCCGTCGAGGCGATGGCGGTGCGCGGCATGCGCGTGCTGGCCGTCGCAACGGCAACCCCGCCGGACCGTAACTGGGCAGAAACGCAGCAGGACTATGCCTATGCGCTAACCGGGCTCGTAGGGTTGGCCGATCCTCTTCGCGCCAGCGTGCCGGCTGCCGTCGCCGAATGCCGGCGCGCGGGCATTCGCGTGGTGATGATCACCGGCGATTATGCCGCAACCGCCCGCTCGATCGCGACGCAGGCAGGGATCGCCGCGGGCGCCGTGCTCACCGGGGACGAACTGGCACAGCTCGACGATGCCGCGCTGGCAGCGCGCCTACCAACCATCACCGTCTTCGCCCGGATCATGCCCGAACAGAAGCTGCGCATCGTCCAGGCGCTGAAGGCAACGGGCGAGGTCGTCGCGATGACAGGCGACGGCGTGAACGACGCCCCGTCGCTCAAGGCGGCTGATATCGGCGTCGCGATGGGCAAGCGCGGCACCGATGTCGCGCGCGAGGCCGCCGCGATTGTGCTGATCGACGATAATTTCGGCTCGATCGTGCAGGCGGTTCGGCTCGGGCGGCGGATCTACGACAATATCCGCAAGGCGATGGCCTTCATCTTCGCGGTCCATGTGCCGATCGCGGGACTGGCGCTGCTGCCGCTGTTCCTGGGGTTGCCGATCCTGTTCGGGCCGATCCACATCGCGCTCCTCGAAATGGTGATCGATCCGGTCTGTGCGCTGGTGTTCGAAGCCGAACGCGAGGAGGCAGACACCATGCGACGTCCGCCGCGCGATCCGGCCGAGGCGCTGTTCTCGCTACCGATGATCGTCTGGAGTGTATTCCAGGGCGGGCTTGCCTTCGGGATGGTCGCGATCATGCTGCTCGTGGAGCATCACTCGGGGATGCCCGAGCCCGAGTTGCGCGCGCTGGTCTTCTTTGCGCTGGTCGCCGAGATCGTTGCGCTGATCCTCGTGAACCGGTCGTTCAATGCCTCGCTGCGCGATGCGCTGGTTCGCCACAACGCGGCGCTGCGGTACGTCGTCGCCGCGATCGTTGCGGTGGCGGCAGCGATCCTTTTCCTGCCATGGGCGCAGTCGCTGCTGACGTTCGGATCGATCGCCTGGGATGACATGGGGCTGGCGGCAGGCCTGGGCGTCGTGCTGCTCGTCCTGCTCGAAGGGTGCAAGCCGCTGGTCCGACGGGCGATCGCCGGCAAGGCGCCGGCCTTCGCCCCCACGCCCGAACGCGCGCAATGACGGCACCTTTGCATCCCGGCGCCGCCCCCTCGCGGTTCTTCCTCATCGCGTTGGTCGGCGCGATCACACTCATCTTCTTCTGGCTCATCGCCCCGTTTTCCGGTGCAATTCTATGGGCGATCATCGCCGCGGTGCTGTTCGATCCGCTAAACCGCCGCCTGTTGCGGGCAATGCCGCAACGCCAAAATCTAGCCGCCCTCGCAACGCTGTGCGTCATCACCCTCGTTGTTGTCGGCCCGGCGCTGCTGCTCGGCGGCGCACTGCTCCGCGAGGCGACAGCTTTCTACGCGCGACTGCATAGCGGCGAGATCGATCTGGCGCGGATGTTCGTCGAAACAGAGGCGCGCCTGCCGGCATGGGTGCAGACATGGCTGGCTGATCTGGGACTGAGCGATGTGGTCGGGATCCAGACGAGAATCGGACAAGGCCTGGCGAACAGCATCAAGCCCGTCGCGGCGCAGATGCTGGGTATCGGCCAGGATGCCTTCGCCTTCTTCCTGTCGCTGGGCGTGATGCTCTACATTACCTTCTTCCTGCTGCGCGACGGGCGCAGGCTGGCCCCGCGGATTGAAAGCGCGATCCCGCTGGCGCCGGACCAGCGAGCGATGCTTGCCGCCAAGTTCCTTGCGGTGATCCGCGCGACGATCAAGGGCAGCCTGATCGTCGCCATCCTGCAGGGCGCGACGGGTGGGCTGGTGTTCTGGGCGCTGGGTCTTCCCGGTGCCTTGCTGTGGGGCGTGGCGATGGGCGTGTTCTCGTTGTTCCCGGCGATCGGCACGGGGCTGATCTGGGTACCGGTAACCCTCTACCTGTTCGCGACCGGCGCGATCTGGCAGGGCGCGGTCCTGTTCCTTTGCGGGTTCTTCATCGTCAGCAGCGTCGACAACGTGGTCCGCCCGATCCTGGTCGGTCGCGAGGCGCGGATGCCGGACTATCTGGTGCTGGTGGCGACGCTGGGTGGGTTCGAGTTGATGGGCTTCAACGGTTTCGTCGTCGGCCCGGTGATCGCCGCGTTGTTCCTGACTCTGTGGCAGATCCAGAGCCTCGCAGCACCTTCTGCGGCGATCGACCGCGCCGAATAGGTGCTGCTGCGATTGCAGCGGCGCCTCCGGCAGGCTTGTTCGGCCCCGCGATACTTTGCCGGCGGCGCGTGGGGTCTGGCCTGAAAGACCGAAAGATGCGCACTGCTGCCGAACCGCTGAATTGGATGGCTTTGGCGGCTTCCGGGAGGAATGCCGTTCACGCACGCCGGGAAACGGCTTCAGTTGGTCGGGATCTGCCGGTGCCGAACTTCGCATTCTGGTCGTGTGCTGTCCCCTGGGCTTTTGCGTATCCGAATGGCGGCTATCCTGTTTCGCGCGCTTCAAGCTGCCGTTCCGGACCGTTGTCTAATTGATTTTGTCATTGGTAGCTCCTGATCCCGGTGCCAATGGTTGTCTTCGAGGTCATCGGACGGTGCGGGTTGCGTTGTGTCCGAGCCTTCATGATCGCGGCCGGGCGGTAATGGGTGGACGTCTCTGGGTCCGCAGCGAGGTTTACTCCTCTACAGTCCGGGCGAGATCGTCCTGGCATGGCTGACCGAGTTGGGACTCGCTGTGGTCATGCCCAGCGAAACTCCGTTTCGTTCAGCCATATCGAATGAAGCAACACGGCCAGCTTGCGGGCAACCGCAATCCGGGCTCGCTTGTTTCCTTTGTTTTCGGCGATGCGTCGGCCCCATTCTTGAAGCGCAAAGGGGCGCTGCACGCGGCACAGTACAATGTTGGCGGCTTCATACAGCGAACGTCGCAGCATCGGATCCCCGGCTTTGGAGATGTTTCCTCGTACATCGCGCTCGCCAGACTGGCTCCGGCGAGGCACGAGGCCGGCGTACGCTCCGACATCCTCACTCCTGTTGAAGCGATGAGGGTCTTCGACGCTGGCTGTAAATGTCAGCGCAGTGATAGGGCCCACGCCGGGAACACTCATGAGCCGACTGCAAACTGGATCCGTCGTAGCCCGGCTTTCCAGAAGCCGATTTGACGCGCGCAGTTGCTCTTCCACGACTTCCATGGATGCCACAAGCGGAGCGAAGAGCGGCTCAAGATCGGGCCGCTGCTGGTACAAGGCGGCTAGCCGCTCGCGCCGCTTCCCTGGAGTTCTGGCGGCGCCAAGACGTAAACCAAATAGCTTCAAAAGCCCCCTGAGCTGATTGGCCATAGCTACGCGGGTTGTGATCACTTGTGCGCGGATGCGCAGTGCAGCTCGGTCGATGTGGGTCGCCGAGGCTTTCATGTGAACACGCTTGAACCAGCCCGTCCGCGCAAGCTGGGCCAAGCCTTCGGCATCATGCACGTCGCTCTTGTTCACACGCGTCGCCAACACGCCCTTTGCATGGCGGGCGCAGACACAATCGACGGGGATGCCGCGCTCATGCAGGCCATGGAACAGAAAGGTCGAAAGGGGGCCGGTCTCCAAGACCACCCGCACCAAACCCTTGCAATGCCTGCTCAGCCACTTGGCGAGAACCTCGGGATCGCTTGCAGCAACGTCCCGCTTCAGAACCGTCCCATTGGCATCGACGACACACACGTGCGTGGTCTTGTCGCTGACATCCAATCCAGCGTAGATCGACATCGGTCACTCTCCTGCATTGAAGCGTTCATGCGACTTCGTACCATCTAGGAGAGTGGCTGCATCAATTCCGCGGTGTCCGCAACAACTGCCTTTGGGCTCATGTGCCAAAGAGTTTAGCAAGGGTAATCTGGGGCAGACTCCCGTGCTAAGCGCAAACCGGAGCAGGACAGCCGCTATGAAGCGGAATGGACTTTAACTGCCGCAGACTCGACTCCCGTCTGCCCCCTAACACGATCTGCGATCGCCATCGCGGCCATGAGGTCATCTACAAGGCGATCTTCCGCCGCAATCCTGACAGTCGTTGTGCCGGAGGCGAGCGCGTCGCGCTGCTCATCGCTGATTTCCGCGACGATCGCGGTCAGCAAAGCCCGCAGCAGGATGGGATGGATGCTCATAGCCGACTTCCTTCGCGGGCATCGGAAATCAGGCGCTTCAGGCTCTCAAAGGGGATAAGCGTCATGCCCCCGACCTTGACGATCTCGATGCTGCCGTCGGTAATGAGCTCGTAGAGCTTCGAACGGCCGATGCCGGTGAGACGGCACGCCTCGGGAATTCGGACCGTCAGCGGATCGGTTCTGCAGGGCTCGGGCTTGGCCTGCCCGAAGGGAATGCTCATGGCTCGTTCTCCTCGCTGTTGGATGGGGCGGCCTTGGCCTGGGGTTTAACCTTTCGCGCAGCCAGTTCACCCGCCGTCCGGACGAACTGGTCGTAGCGACGCTGGCCCAAGCGCTGCATCTCGGCATCGAAGGCGGGATGATGCGCGGTCAGTGTCAGCTGGTGCCGCACGAACAGGCCGAGCACTTCGGTCAGGTAATCGAGCCGTTGCTCGAGCCGCTCGATGGCGCGCACCTGCCGGGATAGCGCCTTGCCGAATTGTGCGCTTGCCTGTTCATCGTCGGTTCGCTCAAACCACGCGCCGAGCGCCTTGCTCAGGATCGTCGTCTTCGACGCCCCTGGCTCTGCAGCCATGGCATCGAGCCGCGCCGAGAGATGGTCGGGCAGGTAGAACTGGTGGCGGGTCTTGCGGGTTTGCATGCCGGCGATGATGCGCGGCGAATGGGCTTGGCAACAGAGCCTCTCGGGTATCCCCAAGGGTGCTTTGGTTGTTCACCCGATCTGCGGGCCCGATCGTTGCCGTCCAAAGGTCCAGTCAATGCCGCCGCCGCGCTCGATGGTCCCGGTGACCTGCCGACCCAGTTGCTTCTCCAGAACCGGACGCCATGGGACCAGCGTGAATTCGCGTGACTTGGCGATCACGGCGAACTTTTCGCCGCCTATGGCAATTGTGCGACGATAGGTACCTTCGACATGGTTGCCCTGCACGGGCTTGAACTCCAACCCCAGTTCCTGCGAGAGCTGGGCACCGACGCGGTTCAGTTCGCGCTGCCGAAGCGTCGCCAGCAAGTTGGCCCGATAGCGGATCGTATCCTCTTCTTGCACCGCCAAGCCCTGCTCGATCAGCCATTGCCGCCGCTGCTGCAGCGACTGGCCGATCGTGGCACCGATACGCCCCTGCAGTCGCTCGGGGTTGGGCGCAATGCACTGACGATCAAGCCAGGTCTCGCCATCGTGATGGACCAGCTGTTCGAGCGGCCGGTCGGCCAGCACCGCGATGGTGACCGGGCGCCGGAGCGCTTGCCGCTCTTCGTGGCGCAGCGCTTCGCTGAGATAATCCGGGCCGACCGTCCATGTGCCATTGGGTTCGCGCTGCACTTCCGCGCCGTCGCGGCGCAGGGCTTCGAGGCGGCGCACATGGGCCTGGGCAAAGCGATCGGTGGCGGAAGGATCATGCGCCAGGTGAAGGTCCACGCTGTAACGCCCGCCGTTCGCGCCGGCGACCTCGGCGATGCCCCTGTCGGCCGTCCGCACTTCCACCGGTGTCGGAGATACCCTGACCAGCCGATCCTTCATCGCCCCATCCGCCAGATCGTGCCCGAGATCGACGAAATGCGTGCGCCCATCGGTCGCCTCGACGATCAGGTAATGACAATCGTCATGCTCGTCGGCGAGGCCTCGGTCGAGCACGCGTCCAACGATGGCCTTACGCTCGCCAGGGGCATAGACCGCGTAGTCCGGCGGCAGCACCTCGGGATGGTTGCGCAGCCGCTCGTGCATGGTGGCGATGATGTCGCCACGCTTGCCCATGGCGCGCAGTGTCGCTTCCAGGTCGTCGTTAAGGCGGTAGAGGCCTTTACCCTCCTTCTCGGCAAGGCCCATCGCGCGCAGCGTGCCCAGGCGCGCGGCGCGCAAGGCCTGCTCGGCTGGATCGGCATGCCAAGCCGAAGCCAGCCCCTGCCCGTCGAGATCGCGCAGCAGGCGACGGTCTATCCGGGTGAAGCGCTCCTGCGTCACCTCACGCGCGTTGGCCTTGGCGATCTCCTGGTCGGTGCGGGGCCCAAGATCACGGCTGACAATCTCCGAGGCACGCGCGGCAATGCCCTGGCTGATGTAGTCGCGGGCGATGATCAGGTTCTTGCCGTTCTCGTCCACGCCGCGCACGACGATATGGCTATGGGGATGGCCGGTGTTGAAGTGATCGACCGCCACCCATTCGAGGCGGGTGCCAAGGTCCTTTTCCATTTGCTCCATCAGCCGCCGCGTCACCGGCTTTAGGTCCGCATATTGCTCCCCGTCTTCGGGCGCGACGATAAAGCGGAATTGGTGGCGGTCACCAACCCCGCGTTCGAGGAAGGCCTTGCCGTCGGCATGGTCGCTGTCAGGGCCATACAGCGTGCCGCGCTCACCTTCGCGGGTGGTGCCGTCGCGTTGCAGGTAGGCCAGGTGCGCGCTCGCTGCTTTCATCCCCTTGCCGGCAAGCTTCACGAAGCGAGCCTTCACCACCACCCGGCGGGCACTCGCGCCGCCGTAGCGCGGCGCACCAGCAAGCATCCGTCCGGCAGCGACACCGCGCCCGGTGCGGGCGCCGGTAAAGCGGGGCTTGGTTTGCCCCTTCGCCAGGCGTGAACCACCGGCCTGGTTGACCGCCCGGCGCAGGTCATGGCGCATGGGCCGGTCCTTGCCGATATGACCCAGCCACACCTCGAACCCGTCGCCCATTGCCGCTTCCTCGATGCTGGAAATTCCTGCCGGAACCAGCAATCAGGGGTGGCGCGCGCGAGGCTGCAAGGGCCTCCACGCATGTCTCGCGGCAAGTACCTGCAACGACAGACTTTCTTGGCCAGGTGTCTCACAAACAGAGGCAGTCCCATGGTGCAAGTCCAGCCTATCTCCAAAGAAAACGACGTGCAGACAACAGCTTAGCCCCCATCGCGAGATAGGGGCCTTTATCTTGCGTCGGTTCCTTTTCCTGCCCTTCTCCCCCCAGCACCCTTCGCCCATCCTCGCTGCCCTCCATGTCGTTCGCCATATGTTCTAATTGAACTTTGCGACCGGAGCTGCGACGGGGGAAGGGGCTATGCCTACACGGATCGAAGCCAAATCAGGGCATCGCCTGCAATTGTAGGGGGCATCCAGACAGTCCTAGATGTCCCAGCACCTGGGATTGTCGAGCGGTTTTCACTCGCCTTTTCAGATGGAACGTTGGTGCCAGGGCGCTGAATTTCTGGTGGGATTGCGTGCAGTTTTGGCATCGTCGGCGATGGTGCCGCGATGGCCAGGATCACCCGACATGGGCTGGGCGAAGCGCTCAATCTGGACCGGAAATTTGACCGGATCACGCTGGCCTGCGGTGCGCAGATGCCGCAGCCGGAAGCCATTAGATAGGGCGACGATGCGCTGCAGTTGACGCTCGATAACGGCATGCGCGCGAGTATGCCTGATTCGTGACTTTCAGGCGTGTAGCTAGGTCGGTCGAAAGGGTAGCAGGGATCATTGAACCCCTGCTAAACTGGGGTCAGCCGGCTTCTCGGACTTCCGAAGCTAGCAGCGCCAGCCGCTCTTGGCAGACTTGCTGCACGATCCGGCCAAGCTTCTCGACCCGGTCGCCAAGCCACTGCAAGTCCTCTTTGGAGATGCGGTAGTGCTTGGAATAGCGCGCCTTCACGTAGGCGTCTTTCAGCTTCTCGAACAATGCCCGTTCACGGCGGGTATTGCGCGGCCATGCATCCACCAGACGAATGTCCAACCCCTCGGCCTGCGTGCGGAGGAAGGCGAGGTTATGGTTGTGTGGAGTGTAGAAGGTGCAGACCAGCAGGACGCAGTGATAGAGGCGTTCGGCACACTGATGCAGCTGGAAGGCTGCATTATTGTGTCGCCCCTTTATAAGGTTGAAACCATAGTTATCTAGGAACTCAGCGGCACTGGGAAACCACTCGTCGAAGTATTCCTGCGCCATGGCAAGGGCCTGCTCAGGCGTCTTGGGCTTGGGCTCCGGAAGAGGCCTGTCGTCGGCCTCGAAGAGCAAGACGCCATCGCGGGCGATGTCCATGAAGAAGTAGCGTCCATGGGCAAGGCCATCGCCGACTTCCTGCCAAGTATGGACCACGAAGTTTGCCGGCGTGCGCAGCGTTCCGGCAATCTTCTCCTCGATCAAGCGCTGGTCGGCTGCCGTCCAGTGGGCGGCGCGGTCGGTCAGTTCCTTCTGGTTGACGATCACCAGCAGATCGAAGTCCGAGACGTAGCCCTTGGCGGTATGGGGCTCGTCCACCCACCCGCCACGCGCATGGCTGCCGTAGAGAATGACCTTGAGAATACGGCCCCGGCGGCGCCGTGCAGTGGCGTTCTCGTGCGCGGCGGCGAACTCCTCGAACAGAATCTGGACCACGCGGTCCAGGTCACGCTGCTTGCTGGCAGGCAGATGATCGAGGTCGGTCTTCATGGCTCTAGATTCGCCGCTATTCCCTGCGTTGCCAAGTACAAAGTGGCTGGTCGGCCCCAGTTGGAACCGGCCATATCCTCTGTCACGCCGCCTTGGGCAAGGTGGCATCGACTTCGGTGTCGTCGCTCGCTTCGGTCCCGGCCTCGGTGTCGTCGGCAGCTTCCGTCTCGACCTCGCGTTCATCAGCGGCTCAGATCCTGGCCTACCGCTCGGCGCTGCCGACGCCGCCGCGCGGAGCATAGGCGCTCGCGGGGAAGGCCATCCAGCGTGGCACCCAGCCATCACGCTGCTGCCCGAGAGGCAGTAGCGGATGTTGTCACGCTTGACCTTGGTGGTGGCCTTGCCGTTCTCGGTAGCAACCTGTTCGCCCGCGACATCGGCGAGCAGATGGCCCATGACCTCGCGGTCGCGCACGGCGTCATCAGCCTGCCAAAGATCGGCCATGTCGAAGCCCATGTGCTCGCCCAGCAGTTCGATCAGGCCGGTTCCGACGTCGAGCGTTTCCACCATGACCACGGCCAACATGCGCAGCACGGCAGCGTCGTCCAGCGCGATCTGTCGACGGACCAGACCACAGATACCTTGTCCGTCTGGATCGCTGCCGGCGACGGTCGGCGTGTCGGGATTGAGGTCGAGCAAGCTCAGAACCCTGCGCCGCCGGGCATCGAACAAGGCTTCCGAAAGGCATTTTTCAACGCTCTTGGCCCAGCCGTGCACAGGGCATCAAGCCTGACACCGGAGGCTTCGCCGCCGGCGAGGCCCGTGACATCATTGCCGCGCTGTGGACCACGTCGCCGAGGTTACCGGGCACGGCCGACGCAAGCCGCGCCGGGCGCCGTCCTGATCGGTCTCACCGCACAAGCTGACTCGCGCGGCAATATCGGTTACAAGCAGTTGATCGCGTGATGCCGCTGACCTTGGCGGTTTTGCCAGCCGCGCAGCCCCTGGGCGCAAAATTTTTTTGGTGTTCGTGCGAGGTCGTACCGGTGCCCGTAGGTGTCCGACCAGCGTGTTCGCGATAAATGCCGCATTCCCTGGATTCTCAGGTGGTTGCGCTTTTCCCGCAACGCCCCAATTCCACTCGTGGCCGGCCAATCCAACCCATGAAACAGGAAGGATGTGCCACATGAATACCGTCTCGCCCAATTCGTTCGTGCGTCTGCCCCAGGTGCTCAAGGAAACCGGGCTTTCGCGCGCGACGCTCTATCGCAAGGTCCAGGAAGGGACCTTTCCCAAGCAGTCGCGCATTGCCACGCGCTGCGTGGGCTGGCGCCGCAGCGCGCTCGACCAGTGGCTCCAGAACCCGATGTTCTACTCCGTCGACGACTTTACCTGATGGGACCTGCACAACGGTGCCGCCCGATGGCTAGCCATCGGGCGGCCTGAATTTTTCACCACGGCCACCAGCGCTGCCACCAGTGCCCATAGACTGCGCGGGTCAGGGTGGAGAGGGCCTTGGCCAGTTCGGCATGTACCGCCTCGACACTGATGCCATGGCGCTGGGCCAGCTCGGCATAGCTGGCGCCCTCGAAGCGCACGGCCGCGAAGATCGCGCGCTGGCGGTTGGTCATCCGGCGCAGACCGCGCTGGCCCCGCCGCCAGAATGTGCGCGGCGACAAGGTCGGCAGGACGGGCGTGCCCCATTCGGGCGGGAGAGGCCGGCTCATGGCCGGTCCTCCCCCCAAGCCAGCAGAAAGTCGGCCGCCTTGCTAGCTGCACTGGCAGCGCGGAAGATCGCCTTCTCGTCGGCGCGCAGCACTTCGAGCCATGCTCCGATGTAATCAGAGTGCCGCACGGTCGGGACAATGCCCAGCGCGGCACAGGCAAAGGCACTGGCCATTTCCGCAATAAGTTCCTCTTTCGCGTAGGATGCAGAGCCGAACTTGCCGGTCTGGTCCCGGTCCAGCCGGCTCTTGTGGCCGGTGGCATGACCGAGTTCGTGCAGGGCCGTGCGGAACCAGTTGATCGGCTCGAGGAAGGCAGCTTGGGGCGGCACCTGCACCACGTCATGGCTTGGGGAATAGAGCGCTTCTCCGCCCCCGATGCGGAACGTCACGCCGCTGCCCTGGATCACGCGATCGGCGCCGGCAATCGCCAGCTCGGGTGCAATCGGCGCCACAGGCTGCACCATGTCTTCGGGCAGGCCCTCGCACTGGTCGAGATTGAACACGGTAAAGCGCTTGAGGAATGCCACGGTGCGCGCTTCGCGGTCTTCGTCCCTGGCCTTGGCGGCTTCCTCGCGCGGGGTGAAGCGATCGGCATAGCAGACCACCGTGCCCTTCTCGCCGCGCCGGACATGACCCCCGGCCGCTTCGGCCTGGCGATAGGTCAGCCAGCGCTGCGAGGAAAAGCCCTGCTCGATGGCAGAGGTCCAGAGAATGAGAACATTGATCCCCGAATAGGTCCGGCCGGAACCGGCATTGTGGGGCAGCGTGCAGGGACAGCGGCTGGCGTCCCATGGCTGCACCCAGGGCAGCCGCCCCTCCTCCAGTTCGGCAATGATCCGGGAAGTCACCTCGGCATAGAGGGAC
>NZ_KE148494.1:0-10504 GCF_000410615.1 Novosphingobium sp. B-7
GATCGGCGCGGGCGGCGCGCTCAAGCAGGTACTGGTCTCGGCCGGCCTGGCCGATTTCCTGGCCCACCTCGCCGCCCACGGCGGCATTCCCGCGCTGCCGATGGCCTGGGCAGTGGCGGTGTGCATCCGCCTGGCCACCGGATCGGCCACGGTCGCCACGATCACTGCCGCCGGCATCATGCCCGGCGTGGTCGCCGCCACCGGCGCCTCGCCGGAATTGACCGTGCTTGCCATCGGCGCTGGCTCGGTGTTCTTCTCCCACGTCAACGATCCGGGGTTCTGGCTGGTGCGCAGCTATCTCGGCACCAGCACGCCCGACACGTTCCGCACCTGGTCGGTGCTGGAAACGCTGATTTCGGTGGTAGGCCTGGTGCTGGTGCTGGCCGCCGGATGGCTCGTCTGAAGAAGGGGAGGACCATGCACGAGGAACGCCTGGCCGATCGCGCCTATGCCGGGATCGTCGAACTGATCAACACCGACGATCTCCAGATCGGCGACCGCCTGCCCTCCGAAACGCGCCTGGCGGAAATGTTCGGCATGTCGCGCACCGTGGTGCGCGAGGCGCTGGTCCGCCTCGCCTCCGACGGATTTACCGAAGCGCGGCGCGGCGCCGGCTCGTTCGTCAAGCGGCGTCCGTCCGAACGGCTGGGCAGCCATCTGCCGATGCAGAACCTTGCCGCCACCATGGGCAGCTATGAAGTGCGCCTGGTGCTCGAGGCAGAAGCGGCACGCCTGGCCGCGCAGCGCCGCTCGGCCGAACAGATGCTGGTGATCGAGCGCGCGATGGACGCGCTGCGCGCCGCCCTGCAAGCGAGTGGCCCGGCCCATGTGGAAGACATGGACCTGCACCGCGCCATTTTCGAAGCGACCGCCAACCCGATCTTCGTCTCCAGCTTCGATCACATGCATGACGAGATCGACCGCATCCTGCGCGCCGGGGTCGATATCTCGCGCTCCCGCCCCCCCGCCGCGATCAACGCCATGATTGAGGAACACGAACTGGTCGTCGACGCGATCCGCGCCCAGGATGGCGATGCCGCTGCGCTCGCGATGCGCTGGCACCTGTGGCAGGGGCGCAAGCGGCTGATGCCCTGAGCGCCTGAAATTCCACACAGTTAAGACTATGGTCGCGCCTGCCCCGGCGCGCGCCAGCCGCTATCCCGGCCGGATCGGGTGAGGAGAGGAAACGTGGTGCCACGGCAGGCCTGGATGATCGGATCAAGCATTCTGGCGGCCATCGCGCTCGCCCCAACCCTGGCACAGGCCAAGACGCCATCGGTGTTCGACCAGGTGCCCGGCGACACCCAGGCGATCACCGTGCGCGCGGTGGGCGATGGCAAGGCCGACGACAGCGCCGCGATCCAGCAGGCGCTGGACCAGGCCGGGGCGCGCGGCGAAGGCGTGGTGTTCCTGCCCAGCGGGCGCTATCGCATCACCCGCTCGCTGTTCCTCTGGCCAGGCCTGCGCCTGATCGGCACGGGCAAGACCCGGCCGGTGCTGATGCTCGGCGATGCCACACCGGGCTTCCAGCAGGGTGTGGCCACCATGGTGATCTTCACCGGGCGCGGTCCCAAGGGCAGCCCCACTGCCGGCGAGGGCAAAGTGCCGTTCCCCCCGCCCGACGCGGTGCCGTTTAATCCCGCGATCGCCGACGCCAATTCCGATGCGTTCTATTCGGCCATGGCCAATATCGACATTGCCATCGGCGCGGGCAATCCGGCGGCAGTGGGCGTGCGTTTCCACGCCGCGCAGCACGCCTATCTGCGGCATATGGACTTTCAGGTCGGTTCAGGCCTCGCCGGCGCCTATCAGGTGGGCAACATGGCGCAGGACGTGCATTTCCACGGCGGCCGCTATGGCATCCTCAGCGAAAAGACCTCCCCCGCCTGGCCGTTCACGCTGCTCGACGCCACATTCGACGGCCAGCGCGAGGCCGCCATTCGCGAGCACGAGGCCGGGCTCACCCTGGTCAACGTCGCGCTGCGCAACGTGCCGGTGGGGATCGCCATAGACGAAGGCTATGGCGACTGGCTGTGGGGCAAGGACGTGCGCTTTGAAAACGTCAGCCAGGCTGGCGTGGTCATCGCCAACGCCAACAACGCCTATACGCAGATCGGCTTCGACAACGCCGTGGCCAGCCGCACCCCGGTCTTCGCCCGCTTTCGCGAAAGCGGCAAGACCGTGGCCGGCGCCGCGCCGGTTTATCGGGTAAAGAGCTTCACCCACGGCATCACCATGCCCGGCCTGGGTGTGCCCGGCGCGGTTGAAACGCGCATGGACCAGGCCGCGCTCGCCGCCCTGCCCCGGCCGCGTGCCCCGGCGATCCGCGCGCTGCCCAGCCCGGCGCAATGGGCCAACGTGCGCGCACTGGGCGCCAACGGCGATGGCCGGACCGACGATACCGCCGCCCTGCAACGCGCGATCGCCACGCACCGCGTGCTCTATTTCCCGATCGGCCGCTATGTCGTCACCGATACGCTGACGCTACGGCCCGACAGCGTGCTGATCGGGCTCCACCCCGATCTCACCCAGATCGTGCTGCCCGATGGCACGCCCGCGTTCCAGGGCGTCGGCGCGCCGCGCGCGCTGGTCCTGGCTCCTGCCGGGGGAGAGGCCATTGTCACCGGGCTGGGCCTGTTCACCGGCGGCATCAACCCGCGCGCCACCGCGCTGTCGTGGCAATCGGGCGCCGGCTCGCTGGTCGAAGACGTGAAATTCCAGGGCGGCCACGGCACGCTGGCGGCCGATGGCACCCGTTTCGATCCCTACAACGACACCCATACCGCCGACAAAGATCCGCGCCGGCGCTGGGGTGGCCAATATCCCAGCCTGTGGGTGAACGCGGGCGGCGGCGGCACCTTTGCCAATATCTGGACGCCCAATACCTATGCCCAAGCCGGCATGGTCGTGTCCGACACGCAGACGCCCGGCCATGTCTACCAGATTTCAGCCGAGCACCATGTCCGCACTGAATTCGGCCTCACCCGCGTCGCCAACTGGGAATTCCTCGCGCCACAGACCGAGGAGGAAGCCGGCGAAAGCCCCGATGCCGTCTCGTTCGACATCCGCGAATCCCGCAATATCCTGATCGCCAATCTCCACGCCTATCGCGTCACCCGCTCGCGCCAGCCGGCCCGTGCCGCCGTGCGGATCGAGCGTTCGGCCGACATCCGCCTGCGCAACGTGCACGTGAACGCCGAAAGCGGCTTTGCCACCTGCGACGAAAACGGCTGCGCCACGTTCCTGCGCGCCAGCAAGTTTCCGTTCGAAAACGCGCTGCTCGACGTGACGCATGGCCTGGAAGTGCGCGAACGCGAATTTGCCGTGCTCGACGTGCCCGCCAATCCGGTTGCGCCGGCAGCGACCAGGGTGCCCGTGACCAAGCTCGCCGACGGATTTTTCTCCGCCAGCGGCGGCGTGGTCGACGCGCAGGGCAAGCTCTATTTCATCGATCATTTCCAGCAGCGCATTCACGGCTGGAGCGAGACCGAAGGGCTGACCACCGAACGCGACTCCCCGCTCGATCCGGTCAATCTGACCATGGACCGGGCGGGCAATCTGATCGTGCTCTCCGCGCTCGGCCGCAACGGCACGGTCTATGCGTTCAAACCCGGCACGTCGGCGCAGGCGCTGACGGTGATCCCGCCCACCGCCGCCGCCACGACACCGGCCCCCGACCGGCTCACCGTCCTGCCCGGCAACCTCTGGGTCAACGGTGAGTTTCGCAGCCAGCTCGATCCGGCAACCTACCGCTTCACCACCCTGGCAGAGATGTTCGCCCGCGATGTGGCGCTGCCCAAGGCGCAGGAATATGTCTCGCCCGATGGCAGCCTTGCCATCCCCGCCTATCGCGTGTTCCAGCAAGGCCCGGCCGACCATCTCGGCTGGCGCTTTTCCGATTCGCTCGATGCCTATGGCCTAGTCACCGCCAGACCCGACGCGCGGGTGTTCCTGAGCAACGAGTCAGAAGACCGGACCTATTCCGCCCGCCTGGGCGCCGGCGGCGCAGTGACAGACCTGCAACCCTTTGCCGATCGCGGCGGGGAAAGTGTGGCATCAGGGCCAGACGGACGCGTCTACATCGCCAATGGCCAAGTCTTCGTCTACGACGCAGCAGGCCGCCCGATCGACCGGATCGACGTGCCCGAACGTCCCCTGCAATTGCTGTTTGGCGGCAAGGACGGGCGCACGCTCTACATCCTCACCCACCACGCCCTCTTTGCCGCACGGCCCTGAGGGAACGGAACCTGCAAGCGCGCTGGAACGCTAAGCTGCGAGGCGCTGGGCGATCCAGGCCAGGATCGCATCGGCCAGCCGATCCTGGCCCTGCGTGGAATCGAGAGTAAGCGCCGGCTCATCCGCGCCCGGTCGCTCCAGCGTGTCCAACTGGCTATCGAGCAGGCTCGGTGGCATGTAGTGCCCTGGCCGGTTGCCCATGCGCCGGGCCAGTTCGGCCAAGGGCGCATCGAGCAGGGCAAAGGCGATCGGCTCGGCTGTCGCGGTAGCCAGCCGCTCGCGATAGGCACGCTTCAGCGCGGAACAGGCCGCGACCACGACGCCGCCTTGCCGCACCGCCTGGCCCATCGCCGCGCCCAGGTGATCGAGCCAGGGCCAGCGGTCTGCATCGGTCAGGGCGATGCCCTCGCGCATTTTGGCGACGTTCGCCGCCGAATGGAATCCATCGCCTTCCAGGAATGGGCAGTCCAGCCGCGCCGCCAGCGCCGCGCCCAGTGTCGATTTGCCGCTGCCGCTCACGCCCATCACCACGATGGCCAGCGGCGCCACGCTGTGGCCTGCAATCTTGCCCGACACGCTTCTGTCCTTCCTGCTTTGCCGTCCCCGCATGGCGTGCGCCGCGCGGGTTGCCTGACAGCCATGTCAACAGCGTCCTTAGCCGCGTCGCCGGCGCCCGCCCAATTAGGACCATGGTCGCGGCTGCGCCAGGCGCCCCGCGGTCCTATGCCCTCACCACGGAAACCGGGCTGCCAACGCCAGGACCACGCGCAAGATTGTTAGCGATACCAAGCCAGGCCGGGGCAGCGCCACCGGCCGAGGGACCAGCCATGGGGGAGATTTCGATGACCACCACGCCAACCGCCACGTCGAGCAGCAGGCCGCTGCGCACCGCCCTGGCCAAGGGCACCGCACTCGTGGCGCTGGCCTGGGCCTGCCCAGTGCTTGCGCAAGAGGCCGCACCGGCCGCCTTGCCCGAAACCCCTGCCCCAGCAGCGGCGCCCGCCCCCAGCACCGGGGAAATCGTCGTCACCGGTTCGCGCATCACCTCCAGCGGCTTCAGCGCGCCCACCCCCACGCAAGTGCTCAGCGCGGCGGTGATCGCCAAGAGCGCGCAGCCCAACATCTTCACCACCATCGCCCAGTTGCCTTCGCTTCAGGGCAGCACCGGCGCCACCTATGGCACCAACAGCACGTCCAGCGGCACCCAGGGGCTCAGCTCGTTCAGCCTGCGCGGCCTTGGGCCGATCCGCACGCTTACCCTGCTCGACGGCCAGCGCGTGGTCGGCGCCAATGTCACCGGCGTGCCTGATATCAGCCTGTTCCCGCAATTGCTGGTCGATCGGGTGGACGTGGTCACTGGCGGCGCATCGGCATCCTATGGATCGGACGCAGTAGGCGGCGTGGTGAACTTCGTCACCAACACGCACTTCGAAGGTTTCAAGGCCAACGCGCAGAACGGCATCACCACCTATGGTGATGATTACAACTACACGTTCCAGGCCGCAGCCGGGAAATCCTTCATGGATGGCCGCCTGCATGTGGTGGTCAGCGGCGAATACAGCCATGAAAACGGCGTTCCCGCCTATGGTTTCGGCGAAGGCCCCGGCCCCAATGGGCGCGACTGGTACGAGACCGAAACCTTGATCAACACCGGCCTGCACACCGATGGCAGGCCGCAATACCGCAACAGCAAGCATGCCCAGGCCTATCAATACACCAAGTATGGCCTGATCACGGCCGGCCCGCTCCAGGGCATCGCCTTCAACCAGAGCGGCAAGCCGTTCAATTTCGTCTATGGCTCCAATGGCGTGCCCGACAAGAACGCCGCCGGCACCGTGACCGGTTGCAACAACGGCTTCTGCGTGGGCGGCGATCTTTCCGGCAACGTCGGCAACGGCACCAGCCTGCAATCGGAAATCACCCGCACCAACGGCTATGGCCGCATCGGCTTCGATATTGATAATGACAACGAGGTCTATGCCACGGTCAATGTGGCGCGCGTCACCTCCAACAACACACCCAATCCGGGCGCGGCCAAGGCCAATTCGCTCACCCTGCAATGCTCCAACCCGTTCGTGCCCACCTCGATCCAGGATCTGTGCGCGGCCAACGGCATCACCAGCTTCAAGTATGGCGTCAGCAACGCGGTGCTGCCGAAGTTCATCAACGTCAATCCGGTGCGCGAGCAATATCGCTTCGTCGCCGGAGCCAAGGGCAAGATCCCGTTCCTGGGCAGCGACTTGCACTATGACGCCTATGTCGAGCATGGCGAGAACATCACCGACATCACGGTGAGCAACATCACGCTCAACGCCCGATACAACGCCGCGATCCAGGCGGTGCGCCTGAACGACGGCACCATCGCCTGCGCCGATCCGGCCGCACGCGCCAGTGGCTGCGTACCGCTCAACATCATTGGCGGCGCCACCCCCAGCGCGGCGACGCTTGCCTATATCACCCCTGCCCATGGCCCGCACCAGCACACCCGCCAGACCCAGGACGTGGCCAGCATCGCGTTCAACAACCAGCCGTTTTCCACCTGGGCCGGCCCGGTTTCGCTGGCATTCGGCGGCGAATGGCGCCACGAATACTACCGCGTGAAAGGCGATCCCTATGGCAACGGGGTCACCGCCAGCAATCCCAACACCGCCGATTACCCAGCCGATCCGCTGCTCAACACCGCGGGCAACAACTGGTACGCGGGCAACTATCACGACGGCAGCGGCAAGTATTCGGTCTATGAAGGCTTCCTCGAAGCGAACCTGCCGCTGGTCGACACGCCCAGCGCCGGCAAGGCCAATCTCAACCTGGCGGGTCGCGCCACGCACTACAGCACCTCGGGCACGGTCTACACGTGGAAGATCGGCGGCACCTGGCAAACGCCGGTGGACGGCATCCGCCTGCGCGCGGTGACCTCGCGCGATGTGCGCGCGCCCAACCTGAGCGAGCTCTATGCCGCGCCGATCACGGTTACCGTGCCGGGGCTGACCAATCCGTTCAACAACAACCAGCCTGTCACCGTGCAGCAGAACACGATCGGCAACACCGCACTCAAGCCGGAAATCGCGCGCAATACCGAGGCCGGGGTCGTGCTGTCGCGCCCAGGCTGGGCGCCAGGCCTCAACCTCTCGGTCGATTACTATCGCATCAAGGTGAAAGGCGTGGTGTCCTCACTCAGCGCGCAGCAGGAAGTGAACTACTGCTATGGCGGGGTGACGCAACTGTGCAGCGCCTTCGATCTCAATGCCGCCACGCCCTATGTCAACGTGCAGGCGTTCAACCTCGCCTCGATCTTCACCGACGGCTTCGATATCGAGGCAAGCTACCAGTTCCGGCTCGACAGCCTCAAGGTGCCTGGCAACCTGACCCTGCGCGCACTAGCCACCAACGTGCGCAACTATATCACCGATATCGGCCTGCCCAACACGATCCCCACGCAAGGCGCCGGGGTCAACGCCGGGGCCACGCCGAAGTGGAAAGTGCTCGCCACTGAAAGCTGGGATACCGACAACTTCAGCCTGACCTTCACCCAGCGCTGGTTCAGCGCGGGCAAGATCAGCAACGAATATATCGAATGCCAGACCAACTGTCCGGTGCAGACCGCACAGCAGGCCACGCTGCACCCCACGATCGACAACAATCGCATGCCCGGCGCGTTTTATTTCGACGTGGGCGCCACGTACAACGTGACCAAGGCGATCACGGCCTATGCCAAGGTGGACAATCTGTTCAACCACGATCCAGCCGCGTCGCCACAGACCAACACCGGGATCGACGTGAACCCGCTGCTCTACGACGTCATCGGCCGGATGTATCGTATCGGCGTGCGCGCCAGTTTCTGACCAGACCCTCCCTCGCCGCCGGTCCCGCTCCCAGGGACCGGCGGTTCTTTTTGTCCGGTGCTCCTACAGACCTAGGCAATCAGGAACGCGATAGCCGCGTCGTCGAGAGCGGTAAGCGACGTTCTCAGGCCACGGCGATCCAGGGCATGAGTTCGCCGACGGCGTTGGCTGGATGACTGCTGGCGAGCTTGGCGAGGGTCTGAGCCAACCAAGTGTGTGGGTTCACGCCCGAGATTTTGCAGTTCTCGATAAGCGTAGCAATCACCGCCCAATTGTCGCCGCCCTCATCCGAACCGGCGAAGAGCGCGTCCTTGCGATTCAGGGCCAAGGGCCGGATTGATCGCTCGACGGAGTTGGAATCCAGCTCGACGCGGCTATCGTCGAGGAACAGCGACAGCCCGGTCCAGCGGGTCAAGGCGTAGCGGATAGCGTCGGCGAGCTTGCTCTTGGCGCTGACCTGGAGGAGCCTTGCCTCGAGATAGAGGTGCAGGTCATCGACGATGACGCGGGCCTCTTCGGCGCGCATAGCGCGGCGATGTTCTGCCCAGGTGCCCCGGACCTGGTCTTCGATGGCATAGAGCATGGCGATGCGGCGCAGCACCTCTGCCGCGACCGGGGAGTTCCCTGCCAGTTCGTAGAATTTGCGCCGAACGTGCGACCAGCAGAACGCCAGGCTGAGCTGCTGGCCACGCTTGGCCAGCGCGGGATAACCGCTGTAGCCATCGGCCTGCAGGATACCGCAATAGTTCCCCAGGTGCGCTTGGGCGCTCTCACTCTTGCGACCGGGCGCGTAGACGTAGGCCACCAGTGGTGGATCATCGCCGCCCCATGGCCGATCGTCGCGGGCATAGGCCCAGAGCTGCCCTGTCTTCGTCCACCCGCGTCCGGGATCGAGTACGGGGGCGGTGGTCTCATCCGCAAACAGACGTTGGGATCGTCGCAGCTCTTCGATAATGCGATCTCGGAAGGGTCGCAGATACCGTGCCGCCCGGCCAACCCAGTCAGCCAAGGTCGAGCGATCGAGTTGGACGCCTTGCCGCGCGTAGATCTGGGCCTGTCGGTAAAGCGGGGCATGATCGGCGTACTTGGTGACCGCACATGCGCGATCAGCGCTTCGGTGGGAATGCGGCCCTCCACGATCCGCGCTGGTGCCCGTGCTTGCACGACTGCGCCTTCGCAGGAGCGGCAACCATAACGCGGGCGGCGCGTGACTAGCACGCGGAAGCTGGTCGGCACGACATCGAGACGCTCAGCCACGTCCTCGCCAATTTGGTGGAGCGCGCCACCACAGCAAGGACAAGCCGTCGCTTCAACATCGACAACCTGTTCGATCCGCTCGAGATGTGCGGGTAACAGCATCCGATTACGTGCCAACATACCCCGATTTACTGCTTGCATCCGAAGGGGCGCCCACAAATGCCATTGCAACATTGCAAAGCATTTTGTGGGGCAACCGCTTAAAATAGCTCAGCTAGATCCTCACGTGCCTCGCCTCGCGACTTCCTCATATTTGCTGAGGGCCTTTTTTGGTCACCTTCTGGGCCTCAGTCGCCAAGTCACTGCCTGGATCCACAAACGCGTTGTGTGAGAGATTGCCAACCACTCGTGATGCAGTGCAATAGGGGCCATGCGGATCGCCATCGTCGATGAAAGCGCCTCTCGCGCCGCCGTCATCGGCGAGGGCCTTGCCGCGCTCGACGATTGCGAGCTGTTCGTTGTTACCGAACGGCGTGGCCTGGTGGCCCGCATTGCGCATATCGATCCCGACATTGTGCTGATGGACTTGGGCAATCCCTCGCGCGACGTGCTCGAGGAATACTTTGCGGTGAGCCGCGCGCTGGCCCGCCCCATCGCAATGTTCGTGGACGAAAGCGACGACGAGGCGATCGCCGCCTCGATCGACGCAGGCGTTTCGTCCTACGTAGTCGACGGCCTTGCCCCGCATCGCATCCGTCCGATTCTTGACCTGGCGGTCCGCCGCTTCAACGCTTTTTCGCGGTTGCAGGCGGACCTTGCCGAAGCCAAGGGCCAGTTGGCCGAGCGCGCGGCGATCGACACGGCCAAGCGCATTCTGATGGACAGCCGCGGCCTGACCGAACCGCAGGCTTATGCCGAACTGCGCAAGACCGCGATGAACCAGGGCCGGCGGATCGCGGAGATCGCCGAAGCGGTGGTCACCGCGCACAAGCTGATGGGAGGCACATGATGGAAAGCCAGCAATGTCCAGCGAACTGACCGTCGGGTTCCTGCCGCTGGTCGATGCGTGCCTGCCGATCCTTGCCCGCGAGCATGGCTTTGCCGAAGCGGAAGGGCTGTCGCTGCGGCTGGTGCGGGACATGAGCTGGGCGACCGTTCTCGACCGCCTGCTCTATGGCCATAGCGATGCCGCGCACATGGTCGCCCCGCTGGCCATCGCCACGACGCTC